>DATIOJ010000118.1:0-22033 GCA_035473355.1 Candidatus Limnocylindrales bacterium | reverse complement strand
CGTCTCATCGGCGTCGAAGCGCGAGAACGCCTCGGCCAGCGCGGCGGCCGTCCTCGAGTCGACCGCGTTGCGCACCTCGGGCCGGTCGATGGTGACGGTGACCACCGCCGCATCGACCTCGTATCGAACCGGACCTCGGTTAGAGCGCGCCTGGCTCGTGGTCGTCTTCCATGAACGGATAACGGTGGTCGGTGGGCGGCGCGTAGGTCTCCTTGATCACGCGCGGGCTCACCCACCGGAACAGGTTGAGGATCGAGCCCGCCTTGTCGTTGGTGCCCGACGCCCGCGCTCCGCCGAACGGTTGCAGGCCGACGACCGCCCCAGTCGGCTTGTCGTTGATGTAGAAGTTCCCGGCCGCGTTGACCAGCTTCTCGGAAGCTTTGCGGATCGCGGAGCGATCGGTGGCGAAGATCGCGCCCGTAAGGCCATAAGGGCTGGTCCGGTCGCACAGCTCGAGCGTCTCGTCGAACTTGCCGTCGGCGTACGGGTAGACGGTGAGGATCGGCCCGAAGAGCTCCTCGCGCAGCAGCTTGAAGTTCGGATCGCTGGTCTCGATGACGGTCGGCCGGATGAAGTAGCCCACCTTGTCATCGCCGCGGCCGCCCGCGACCACCTTCGCCGTCTCCTGCTTCTTGGCGTATTCGATCGCGCTCATATGGTTCGCGTAGGCACGCTCGTCGATGACCGCGCCCATGAAATTGCGGAAGTCGGCGACGTCGCCCTGAGCGATCGCGTCGACCAGGTCGACGAGGTCCGGCTTCATCGCCTTCCACATGGACTGCGGGATGTAGGCGCGCGACGCGGCGGAGCATTTCTGGCCCTGGTATTCGAAGGCGCCACGCACCAGCGCCGTGCGCAGCGCGTCGGTGTCGGCCGAGTCGTGCGCCACCACGAAGTCCTTGCCGCCGGTCTCGCCGACGAGCCGCGGATACGTCCGGTAGCGGTTGATGTTCTGCCCAACCTCGCGCCACATGCCCTGGAACACCTCGGTCGACCCGGTGAAGTGGATGCCCGCGAGCTCGGGGTGATTCAAAACCTTGTTGGAGATCTCGGATGCGCTGCCGCTGACCATGTTGATGACGCCAGGCGGCATGCCGGCTTCGATCAGCAGCTCCATCAGGAAGTGGCTGACCAGGAGCGTTTGCGTCGCCGGCTTGAACACGACGGTGTTGCCCATGAGCATCGGCGCGGTCGGCAGGTTTCCCGCGATCGAGGTGAAGTTGAAGGGGCTCACGGCGAAGATGAAACCCTCGAGGGGCCTGTACTCGAGGCGGTTCCATGCCGTCCCATCGTTGAAAGGCTGGTTGCGAAGCAGCTGGTCGCCGAAGTAGGCGTTGAAACGCCAGAAGTCGATCGTCTCGCACGCGGCGTCGATCTCCGCCTGGTGCACGGTCTTCGACTGACCGAGCATGGTGGCCGCGTTGATGGTGTCGCGCCAGCGACCGGCCAACAGCGAGGCCGCGCGCAGCAGCACGGCGGCGCGCTCGTGGAAGGCGGTCGCCGCCCACATCTTGCGGGCGCCCAGCGCCGCGCTGATCGCGTCGTCGATGTCCTTTGCGCCGCCGACCGCGTACTCGGCGATGGCGAGCTCGTGACGGTGCGGGGCGCGGATGTCGCCCCGCGAGGCGCCCCACCTGCGTTCGCCGCCGATCAGCATCGGGACTTCGGTCCTGGCGTCGGTCAGCTCGGCGAGGCGCGATTTGAGCGTCTTGCGATGCGGATCGGCCGGAGCGTAAGAGCGAACCGGCTCGTTGGAAGGGAGCGGAACCTGGAAATGTCCGTCGGCGGTCATGTGTTTCCTCCGGTTAAGGCTGACGGCACGTCGTAAGGCTTTTGTCCGATGATCGCACGTAACCCTTGGCCGTATCCCAGCAGATGGCCGTCGGCTACCTCGACGAGCGCACGGCAGCCGTCTCGGACCGTATTCGAAGGACGATCGCCCTGCTGAGGCGGCGGGGTTACGCCGTGTCCCCCTCGCGCCTCGGCGAGCTGTGCCTGGGCGGGCGCCTTCCCGAGCCCGAGGTGCGCTGGACGGTTGCGGCCGACCCGGAGCTCGCGATCGCGGATGACCTGGTCCTGGAGCGGGACGCCCTGGAGCGTGCGCCGGCGATTCGCGGCCGGTCCCAGGCTCACCAGGTCGAGTCGGCCTCGTACCTCGGCATGACGGTGGATTTCGTGCGAAGTCTCGTCGTGATGGCGCCGTTCATCCGCAGCGTCTCGATCGCGGGCTCGCTGGCGAGCGGTGGCTTCCGCGCCTCGGATGACGTCGACCTCAACCTGGTCGTGGACGACGGACACCGCCATCTCGCGTACGTGGTGGTGAATTTCCTCGGCGTCGTGCACGCGCTGCGCCATCGCTCGAAGCCGGTCGACGACCTGACTCGCCGGCCGATCGCGCCAAGGTTGATGACGGCCAACCTGATCCTCGAGCGCTCCGAGTGCACGCCCCTGGTCAGGCAGGACGAGGACATGGCGTTCGAGCTGCTGATGGCCGAGCCGGTGTTCGGTATCGAATCGATCCGCGAAACGCTGGACGCGAACGAGAAGCTCCTCGAGCACTTTCCACAGCTCGCCGAAAAGGCGGCGCCGCTCCTGATCGAGGGTCCGCGCCGCCGCGTCCCCAGGATGCTCTTCCCCGCGCCGCTCGACCGACCGGCGCGATTCCTGGGCGAAGCCGCGTGGCGCTACATGCAGTGGACGAGACGCAGCCGGCCGGATGCGCTGGAGCGGGTCGCATACGTCCGGGCCACGATGCGTCCCTACACGCTGTTCGACGCGAATTGATCTGGCTGATTCCGGCCGCGATCCTTGGCGTTACCAGCCTGTTGCTGTTCATCTTCGGCATCAACCTGCTGTACCTCACAACGCTGGCGCTCCGGCGGCGGTGCATCGCATACGCCGCCCCGCCCGACGAATGGGACGGACACGAAGTCCAGGTCTGCGTGCAGATGCCGATCTACAACGAGCGTTATGTGGCCGAGCGTGTGATCGACGCAGTGTGCGCGATGGACTGGCCGCGCCAGAGGTTCGAGGTGCAGGCGCTCGATGACTCGGACGACGACACCACGCAGATCGTGGCCAGGCGCGTCGCGCACTGGCGGCGGAAGGGAATCGCGATCTCTCACGTCCGCCGCGAAACGAGGACGGGGTTCAAAGCCGGCGCGCTCGCGTACGGCCTCGAGCAGACGACGGCTCCGTTCATCACCGTGTTCGATGCCGACTTCGTGCCGCCTCGTGATTTTCTGCGCCGCATCATGGGGTGCTTCGACGATTCACAGGTCGCGTTCGCGCAGGCGCGGTGGGGTCACCTCGACGAGACCTACTCGCTCTTCACGCGGCTGCAGGCGATGGCAATCGACTATCACTTCCTGGTCGAGCAGGCGGTGAGGTCGGCCGCGGGGTACTTCACCAACTTCACCGGCACGGCGGGTGTCTGGCGGCGGTCGGCCATCGAGGACGCCGGCGGCTGGAGCGCGCGCACCCTTACCGAGGACCTCGACCTGAGCTATCGCGCGCAGCTCCGCGGCTGGAAGGCCGCCTACGTCGACGACCTCGTCGTCCCGGAGGAGCTGCCCGTCTCGATCGACGCCTACCGGCGCCAGCAGTCCCGCTGGGCGACCGGCAGCTTCCAGACCGCGTACCGCCTGCTCGGACCCGTGCTCCGCAGCCCTGCGCGACCGGCGGTCAAGTTCCAGGCGGCGGTCCATCTGCTCGCCTACGGGGTCGGGCCGCTGATGCTGCTCCAGCTCGCCTGCTATCCGTGGATCCTCGCGACGTTCGGCCCGCACGGCGTGCACCTGCCGCGGTACGTGGCCGACGCCACCGTCATCGCCATCCTGGTCGGCATCGCGCCCTGGGTCGGTTTCATGGCCGCCCAGACCAGGCGGGGCCGAAGGTGGTGGACCGGAATCCCCTCGCTTCTGTGCCAGGTGGTCGGCGCCGGAATGTCGCTCAACACGCTCGTCGCGCTGGCGCGCTCATTCCGCCCCGGTGGCGCGTTCGTCCGCACGCCGAAGCACCGGATCGAGGGGCGCGGCCAGGAGTGGCGCAACCAGGCATACGTCCGGGTCGGCGATCCACGCGCGCTGCTCGAGGGCGCGGCGGGCCTGGTCGCGATCGGCTTCGTCCCGATAGCGCTCGTGCGCGGCCAGACGCTCGTCGCGATCTACGCCATGATGTTTGCCCTCGGCTTCCTGGTCGTCGCAGCGCTCAGCGCGGTGGATTTCCTGGAGGTGCTCACGCTCCGCCGCCTCGGGCGTCGGGCGCTTTCCAGGATGCAGGCAGCGTGGCCCGCGATGGCTCTGCTGGGGGCCGCGACGCTGGTCCTGCTGCTCGCCGCTCAGATGCCAGAGCCGTTCGAAGACGGGTACGGGCACTGGCTCATCGCCGCCAACCTGGCGTCCACGGGCCACCTCTACGACCCGCTGTTCGGGATGGAGGACACGTGGCTGCCCGGATACCACGTGCTCGCGGCGGGAGTGCTGAAGCTCTTTGGCCTGTGGCAGCTCGGCGCCCTGAAGGCGATGGGCGCGCTGCTGGGGGCGGCCACCGCGGCGTGCGTCTACGCCCTGGCGCCTAACGTCCGCCAGGCCCGGCTCGCCACGGCCCTCCTGGTGCTCAACCCGGTGTTCCTCTTCACGTCGGGATCGGCCGTGGTCGAACCCCTGCTCACCACCCTGCTGGCCGGGGCGGGCCTGGCCGCGGTCCGCGGCCGGATGAAGGTCGCGGCGCTGCTTGCCGCGCTGGCGGTTGTGACATCGACCAAGGCCTGGATCTGGGTCGCCGCAGCGGCGGGCTTCGCGCTGGTCGAGGTAGTCAGGTCACGGGCTTCAGGACGATCCCGCGCGGCCGTCGCGTGGGCGGTGCCGGCGCTCGGCCTCCTTCTGTTCCTGCAGCTCGGCTTTGCCCCGGCGAGCCACTCGGTCGCGCGCGGCACGATCGAGGTCATGTCGGCGTCGGCGAGGGGCAGCGTGCCGGCGGGGGGCGCGCAGCGACTGTTCGAGCTGACGACCACGTTCGGCCTTGCGGCGCTGCCCCTGTTTGTCTTCGGCGCTCTCGGAGCCGTCACCGCGTTCCGCTCCCACGCGACCGCCGCGTGGCGGTTCGTGTACGCGCCCGCGATCGTTTACCTGGCCGCGGTATTCGCGCTGGTCGCGCTTGGCGTGTACACGGGAAGCCACCGCTACCTCTACCCGGCGCTCCCCGCGCTGGCCCTGCTCGCGGCCGCGGCGCTCGACAGGCACACCGGATTGGTGCGCGTGGTCGCCGTCGGCGCCACTGCGTTGCTGGCCGTCGCCTTCCTACCGGTCTTCGCAAGCTTCGGCGGTGTGAACGCGGGCCTCGTGGCCGCGGGTCGGGCGGCGAGCGGAAGCGCGGGCACGATTCTCACCGATTCCCCGGTCGTCGCCTACTACAGCGGCAAGCAGCCGTCGTCCATCACCGGATCGCGTGTGCTGCCGGCCGACCGCAGCGACGCCATGACCTGGATGCAGACGCACGGCGTGACCACCGTCGTGCTGGAAGACATCAGCTACTACCGCGCTACCACCGTTTTTCCCGACCTCGCGCGGGGCCAGGCAGCGCCACCATTCGTGTCGATCGGCGACCAGAACGCCTACCAGGTCACTGGCGGCAAGCCCGTCTACGCGTATCGCGTGTGGCCTCAGCTGGCCCTGCGGGGTGTCGCGCAGGGCAAGACTTCTTCCCTCGCCAAGGGCCTGACCATGGGCCAGGTCGCGACCGGAGAGGGCATGGGATTTGGCGTGCCCATCGTGCGGTACCCGGACGGCTGGGCCTACTCCCGGACCGTGACCGACGTCGACCTCTCCACCGCATCGACCGTGATGTGGCGGCGAACCTTCCAGCTCGATGAGATCGGCGGCGACAACGCGCACGGCTATCAGTTCGTGCCGATCGCGTCACGCGGCGCGGTGGAGGTGACCTACACGCTCGACTCCAGCGGCGCATCGATAGCGGTCAAGCCGCTGTGGCTCGCCCCGGGTTACGAGCAGGTCGGAATCCTCAATGAGCAGTCGGCGTTGTTCGACGATCTCGCCGCCGAGCACCAGGCGACCCTGGTCGGCAAGCAGATCCCGAACTGGACGCCGGTGACCGGCGCCTGGGCGCGACTTCGCTCAGGATCGCTGGGAGTGGAATGGTCGCTGCCGGCGATCCCAGGCGCTTCGCTGTATGCGGGGCGTGAGCAGATATCTCCCGATTTCAACTGGTCGGGGCTCGACTACCTCTTCCCATCCTCATTTCAGGGCGCGGAATATCACGTCACGATTCAGGAGGCGCGATGACGGACGTAGTCCTCGTGTACCCGCAGCGCGCGCCGCGTCAGGGACGGCACTGGATCATGCCCTCGCTGGGCCTCATGTATCTGAGCGCGTCGCTTCGACGCGCCGGCTACAGCGTGCGTCATATCGACCACACGTTCCTCGAGCGCAGCGAGGTCCTCGCCGAGATCGATCGGCTGAAGCCTTCGGTCATCGGCATCTACTGCATGATCACGATGCAGGACGAGGCGCTGTCGCTGGCCAAGCAGGTCCGCGGCAAAGCGCTCACCGTCGTGGGGGGCCCGTACCCGTCCGGCGAGCCCGAGACCTTCGTCGACCACTTCGACCTCGTCGCGGTCGGGGAGGGCGAGGAGACGATCGTCTCGATCATGGAGCACCTCGAGGATCGCCGGTTCGACGAGATCCCCGGCGTCGTCTTCAAGCGCGACGGCCAGATCGTGAAGAGCACGGCGCGCCAGCGCACCAAAGACATGTCGAACCTTCCTCTGCCGTACCGCGGCGACATCCCCAACGCGCAGTACATCGAGTACTGGCGCAAGCACTGGAAGGACGCGACGACGCCGCTGATGTCCACGCGCGGGTGCCCGTTCCGCTGCGACTTCTGCCACAAGTCCGTCTTCGGCGACCTGTTCAGCGCGCGGCCGGTGGAGTCCGTCGTGGCGGAGATGCGTGAGATCGCCGAGCTCGGCTACGACCACATCTGGATGTCGGACGACCTTTTCACCCTCAACTACAAGCGCACGTTCGAGCTCGCCACGGCGATCGAGGAGGCTCATCTGCCCCTGACGTGGGAATGCCTCAGCCGCGTGACCCACGTCGACCAGGCGCTGTTCGAGCAGATGCACCGCGCCGGCTGCAAGCGGATCTTCTTCGGCATCGAGTCGGGCGACGAGCGAGTCCTGAAGGAGATGAAGAAGGGCATCACGCCGGACCAGGCACGAGCCGCGGTCGAAGCGTGCGTCGCGGCCGGCATCAAGGCGGCCGGGTTCTTCATGGTCGGCTACATCGGCGAGACGACCGATTCACTGATCCGCAGCATCAACTTCTCGAGCAGCCTGCCCCTCGACTACGTCAGCTACACGATCGCGTATCCGCTGCCAGGCACAGGTTTCTACGACCGGGTGCGCGAGCGGCGCATGCACGGCGAGTGGCACAAGGTGCGCCACAATCGCTTGCTCTTCAACACCGACTTCTCCGAGCACAAGCTGCGCGCCGCCATCCTCAAGGGTGCGATCCAGCATCGCCTGAACCGGATGCACATGCGGCCCGCTGCCCGAGCATTCCAGCTCGCCACCGACCCGGTGCTACGCGCCCTCAAGTAGCGATCGCGCTGTCGGCCGCGCTGCTGTGCGCGTGCGGCTCGAGTGGCGCACCGCCGTCGACGCAGGCGTTCCCCGCAACCGGGATAGTCCTGCTCTCGACGCGCGACGGCTCGGTGCGCGCGACGGCGTCGGTCGGCACCGACGCCGTGGCGGTGATCGCGTCGCCGGATGGAGGCACGGCGTTTCTCGCCGACAGCTCGCCGGGCGACGTCTACGCAGTGAGCGTGCCCGGATTGAAGGTCCAGTGGAAGGCACACGTCGGCGGCGCACCCTTCGCGATACTGATCCACGAGGGCCGCCTCTACGTCAGCCTGTTCGACAGCTCGTCGGTGGCTGAGCTGGACCCCGCCACGGGCCGGGTGCTGGCCACTGATCCCACCCCTGCCCATCCCGCCGCGATCGCGTTCGACGCCGGCGGCCACCTGGCGGTCGCGGCAGGCGACGCTTTCGGAATCGCGCTCTTGGGCGACGCGCTGTGGACGGCCGACTACAAGCGCGCGGTGCTGCAGCCGGTCGGGACCGGCCGTAAGGTCGGCGTACCTCTAGGCGTCCACCCTTTCTGGCTTGCCGCAGGATCCGGCGGAACGCTGCTGATCGCGGCGGAGGGCGCGGCGGAAGACAGCGACCCCGGCGCCGTGTTCTCCTACGACGACATGACCGGATCCTTCCGCACGCTGGCCAGGCCGCACGACCCGGACCAGGTCATCGAGTCCGGCCAGGCGATCTTCGTCCCTGCGCACGGAGACCATGAGGTGCTGGCGATCGAGGGCGGGGTCGTGCGCCACTGGGCCCACGGCGCGTCGGCGGTGGCGGTGGCCGCCGATCCCCCGCAGAACCTCCTCGTGGTGGCGGTAAACGCTCATGAGTGATCTCCCCACGAAGTCAGAGGCCTTGCCGTGACTTCGCGGGGGCCCCTTCAAGACGCCTGGCCGAGCTTGTTTCGGGTCGTGGTCGGCCTGTACTGGCTCTACTTCGCGAGCCAGAAGTGGCAGGGAATCGGCTGGATGCAGCCCGTTCTCGCCTCGGCCGCCCGCGTAAACCCCATCCCCGGACTTCACGAGCTCCTCGTCTCGGTCGTGGTCCCGAACTGGGTGCCCTTCGCTCTCGCCCAGTCTGCGGGCGAGACCGTGGTCGCGGTCCTGCTCATCCTCGGCCTGGCGTCACGGTGGGCCGGCGTGCTGGGCTTCCTGCTGGCGGGCGGCCTCGCGCTGACTGTCGCCTTCGCCGTCAACGACGACGGCTTCCGCTGGCTGTACTACCTCGCGGTCCTGGTCAACGCGCAGGTCATCGTGTCCGGGCCGGGTGCGTACGCGCTCGGCCGGTTCGGCTGGGTGCCCGCCTGGTTGCGCTAGCCTTTTAGGCGCTGTGTCCATCGACGCCGAGGGATATGGATTTCCCGAGCACCAGAAAACGCTGTCCCGTCTCATCGAGGACATTCGCATCCTCTCGCCCGCGGGCGTCGAGCGCGCGGCTCAGGGCTGGGACCGCCACGCCCGAGTACACGGACTCGACGCGATCCACAAGGCCGAGAAGGCCGCGGTGCATGCGATCGAGCAGGCCGGTCGCGGCCCCGCGTGGGACGAGGTCCGGCGCAACCTGTTCGGCCTGACAGAATCGGGAGCTGCGCTCGTGAGCTGGAAGGCTGAGCACGGCGACGTCGGCCACAAGGGAGAGGACGCGGCGTTCATGGCCGCGCTCGGACTGGTTGCTGGGAACCTGATCAGCAAGGAGCAGCAGGCCACTTTGCTGCGGCCTATGTCCGAGGCGCTTCCGTGGCTGCTGCCGGAGGAAAACCAGCCGGTCGCCTGACTTCCTCCCCAGGAGGTGCAGGCGTCAGCCGGCGGTGGGGCTGGCCGCCAATTTCATGAGGTCGACATCCGCGTCCTGCAGCGCTGCCGCATCGACCCGACTCCGGCTCTCGACGAGCTTGGCGCCCGCCTCGTTGGTCTTTGAGTCGTTCATCGAGAGCACGCCCTGGACGACACCCTCGCGCAGGTAGAAGACGGAGAACTTCAGCCCTTCCCGGTCACCTCGCCACACCGCGAGGTCGTCACCTGACGCCTGGCCGCGGTACTCGAGGTTGACGTCGTACTGGTCCGACCAGAAGTAGGGCAGCTTGGTGTATGGCGTGGGTTCGCCGGCGATGCTCACGGCGATGCCGCGACCGTGTCCCTTGGCCACCTCCCAGTGTTCGACCCGGATCGAGCGATCCAGCACCGGGTGGTGATGCAATGCGATGTCGCCGCCGACGTAGACATCGGGCGCGGCGCGCAGCGAGGTGTCGGCGCGCACGCCACCACCCTCGAGGGGCAGTCCGAGAGCTCGCGGCAGATCGAGGTTCGGCTCGATGCCGGCCGCGATCAGCACGAGGTCGGCCTCTTCCGTCCTTCCGTCCGACAGCGTCACGCCTGTGACGCCATTGCTTCCGGTGTGCCATTTCTCCACCGAGGTCGCCGTGCGCACGTCGACTCCGTGGTTGCGGTGGATGTCCGCGTAGATGCGGCCGACGTCCTGGCCGAGCGCTCGCTGCAGCGGCACGGGGAGGGCCTCCACCATCAGCACCTCCTTGCCAAGCTTGCGGGCCGATGCCGCGACCTCGGCGCCGATGAAGCCTGCGCCCAGAAGGAGCACACGCTTCGATCGACCCAGCGCGTCGCGCAGGTGCGAGCTGTCCCGCAGCGAGCGGAGGGTGCGCACGTTCTCGGCGTCCGGAATGTTGGGCGGCCGCCGGGGAGTGCCGCCAAGGCCCATCACGAGGACATCGAAGGCAACCTCGTCCGCGCCTTCGAGCGTCAGTCGCCGGTCTTTGAGCGAACCCCCGGTGACGCGCTGCTCGAGGCGCAGCTCGATCCGCTCCTTCGCATAGTCCACCTGGTCGTGAAGGAAGACCTTTGGAGTCTCGATCTCGCCGCGCAGGAACTCTTTCGAGAGGTATGGCCGGTCGTAAGGGCGGTCATGGTCGGCGCTGAGAATGAGAATGTCGCCCTCGAACCCGCGCTTGCGCAGCGCGAAGGCGCACGCGTCGCCAGTTCCTCCGCCCCCCACCACGACGACGCGAGGCATCTACCCTCTCGACGCGATATGTGCGTGGCGCAGCCAGTGGTGCGGATCTGGCGCGGCGCCGCGCTGGATCTCGACCAGCGCCTTGCGCAGCTGCATGCTGATCGGACCCGCGCCACCATCGCCGATGACCCACGAGCCGTGACTGGATTTGGCCGCCCCGACTGGAGTGATGACGGCAGCGGTGCCACACGCGAACACCTCCGTGAGGGAGCCATTCGCGCAGCCCGCGCGCCATTCATCCGCGCTGATCCGTCCCTCCTCGACCGCAAAGCCCAGGTCGCGGCCCAGCACCAGCAGCGAGTCGCGCGTGATCCCGGGCAGCAGCGTCCCTGTGAGCGCGGGCGTCATCAGGCGCGCCGTCGATCCTTCACCGAACACGAAGAACAGGTTCATGCCGCCCATCTCCTCGACCCATCGATGCTCCTGGGAGTCGAGCCACACGACCTGGTCACACCCTTTTTCGGCGGCCTGGGCGTCCGCGAGCAGCCCGCCCGCGTAGTTGCCGCCCGTCTTGGCGGCGCCGGTGCCGCCGGGCGCCGCACGGCTGAAATCCTCCGTGACCCAGACGGTCACCGGCTTCACGCCTCGTGGAAAGTAAGAGCCCGAAGGCGACGCGATGAGCAGGAACGTGACCTCGGTGGACGGGTGCACCGAGAGGCTGACCTCGCTCGCAAACATCATCGGCCTGAGGTAGACGCTGTGGTCGGGTGCCGAAGGCACCCACTCGTGATCGGTTCGCAAGAGCGTGTCGATGGCTTCGAGGAACGTCTTCTCGGGCAGCTCCGGCAGGGCGAGCCTTCGGGCCGAGCTGCGAAAACGCGCCGCATGGGCGTCGGGCCGGAACGCGGCCACGCCGCCATCGCTCTGCCGGAACGCCTTGAGTCCTTCGAAGACGGCCTGCGCGTAGTGCAGCACCGCGGTTCCGGGGTCAAGGGCAAGGGGCGCGTAGTCGACGAGCTCCAGACCGGACCATCCCCCGTCCAGCGTCCAGCGGGCGCGGAGCATGTGCTCGGTGAAGACGCGGCCGAAGCCTGGGTTGGCCAGCAACCGCTCGCGTTCGACCGCCGTGACAGGCACGCCCATGACCTTCCGCAACAGTACCTCCTACCTCGGCTGGGCATGGAGAGGCCGGATCTTGCGACCCGGCCTCGCGAGAGGAAGGAAGGGGTTCTGGCTAGAGTTGCGGCGAGGTGACGACCGCGAGGGTCACCACGACGGGCTCGGCGACCGGAATCGCCTGGCCGGCGACCGCGATCGGGGCCACGACCACCAGGGTCGGCTGGCTAGGCCGCTTCGCCCTGCGGCGGGGCGGCGTGGTGGCGACCACCGGGTCCAACATCTGCCGAAGCTTCAGCTCCAGGAACTGCTCGAAGTAGTTCATCTGTAGCAGAAACGCCTCCCACAACCGGAGTACCCGCCGGGCGCGAGATACTCAAAACCATCGCTTTTAGGGCAGTTCCACAGCCGGGCGAGGGGTAGGCCCCGAGAACGAGCCTACGCCGCGCGCCGAGTCTGGCGAGCGTTCTGGTCCTGCGCATCGGAAGCACCGCGCGGCAGCTCGACGACCACCGCGTCGTAGGTGATGGGGGTGAGGGTGTGGGCAAACTTGACCAGGCGGAGCCGGGTCGGACCCGGCCCGAGGGTCCGGGCCGCCAGGACCACGAACGGCTTGACCAGAAGGTCATTCGCGGAGCTGTTCACGCTCTGCAAGGCTCGGCGAGCAACCATCCTGCCTAGAAAACGCCAGCGCCTTGCCGAGTGCCGCCGAGTCGAAATCCAACCGATCGCTTCCATGGACATTGCCAGCTCCCTTTCCTCCGGGAGCCCGAGTGAAGCAACCACTCGTTGACTCCCGTCGCCACATGAACGCCGCGCCGGGGTGGCTGTACCTGAGCGGTGGCGATGTTTCACTTGCACCGTAACTAGAGATGTAAAATCCTGTTAGCGACTGAACCTTACCGGGGGGAGCAAGTGGAGAGCGTCGACGTGGGGACGGGTCCGGGACACGTGGCCGATGCCGCGGAGGCCGCCGGCAGAAAGCTGGCGCCGCTCAAGACGGTCCCGGCGGTGGCCGAGTCGGCACTCGGGCTGGCCCTCGACCTGACTGGTTCGACGGTCGCCTTCCTCGCGGTCTTCGAGCCCGACGGCGAAGGGCGTCGCGTATTCTCGGCCGCCCGTCAACCCTTCGAGAACATGACCGAGGCTGAGATTGACCGTGTCTTCGCTGCGTCGGGTGTGGCCGGCCCGGTGGCCAACGCGATGTGGGCGGCGCCGCTCGGAGCCGCCGCTTCGGCGATTCGCTCGACCTGCACCCAGCCGCTGGAGGCCGGCGGCGAGTCCTTCGGCATGCTGTGCGTGGCCAGCCCTGCCGGCTACACCCTGACCCAGCAGCGCGCGTTCACGCTGCTCGCCCAGCAGGCGTCGATGGCGATGGCCCTGGCGCGCATGCACGAGCGCCGCCAGGAGATGGTCGACACGCTGGTCAACCTGCGCGCCGACCTCGACCGCAGCGAACGGCGGCGCCTGGTCAACGAGGAGCGTGCGCGCAGCGCAGAGCGCGTCGAGCGCGCTCATGAGGCTTCGGTCGACGCACTGCTGGCGGTGTCGCGGCACGCCCGAGCCCCGCACGGGCTGGCCGACTTCTACCGCCTCCTGACCCGGAGCATCGCCGAGCTCGTTGCGGCGCGGAAGGTCCTCTTCTGGCAGCGAAACAAAGCAGGGATGCTGGTGGCGATCCCGGGAGCGGACGGCATCGACGAAGACTTCCTCGCCGGTCTGAAGCCGGTGCCGTGCGCGCCCGATCGCGACGACCTCGCAAGCCGCATCGTTTTCCACGACCTGATGTTCCGGGCGTCCCGGACCGACGTCGCGGGCGATTTCCTCTACGTGCTCGACACGTTGAAGGTGGCCGACGCGATCGCGGTTCCGTGGCGCGCGGGAGACCAGCGCCTCGGGCTCGTGGCCGCATATGAGTCGCTCCGACCAGAGGGTTTCTCGCGGGAGGACACGTGGGTGCTCCAGAAGGCCGGCCTGGCAGCCGGGCTGGTGTGGCAGCTGAAGTACGCCGAGGTCGACCTGAAGAAGACGGCGGAGCGCCTCCAGAAGGTGGATGCGGCGCGGCAGGTGCTGCTCAAAAACGTGTCCACCGCGGTCGAAAAGGCGCGCAGGCGATTCGCGGGCGACCTGCACGATGACGCGCTGCAGAAGCTCACGGCCGTCGAGCTTCAGCTCCAGAGGCTGCGTGAGCCGAACGGCGACGCGGGCGAGCTGCTCACTCAGGCTCAGGAGATGCTTGGCAAGACCGAGGACGCTCTGCGGCGCCTTCTTTTCGAGGTCAGGCCGCCGACGCTGGAGGTGGCGGGCGGATTCGTCGAGACGATCCGGGAGCGGGTCCAGATGCTCAGGTCGCTGACAGGGGCCGAGGTCGAGGTCGAGATCGACCTACCCGAGGACATGGCGTTCGAAGACCGCTCGACCCTGTACCGTCAGCTGACGGAGGCGATGACGAACATCGAGAAGCACGCTTCGGCAACGCGCGTTGTGGTGTCGCTGAAGCAAGAGGACAACGGCGTGCATGGGCGCGTGCAGGACAACGGCCGCGGCTTCGTCGTCGCGGAGCGCACACGGGTGCCGGGCCACCTCGGGCTCCTCGCCCTCAACGAGCGGGCGTTGCTAGCCGGTGGCTGGAACAAGACGGAGAGCGAGCCGGGGCTCGGAACCGTGATCGAATTCTGGATTCCGCTCTACGAAGCGGCGGCGCAGAAATGAAGGCCGAAGCCACTCGGGTCCTGATCGTCGAGGACCACCAGGTGGTGGCGGAAGGGCTCGCTGCGCTCATCAATGACCAGCCCGACATGGCGGTCATCGGCCATACAGGTTCGGTGACGGACGCGATCGCCCGCGCGGCCGAGCTGAAACCCGACCTTGCGTTGATCGACTTCCGCCTCACGGATGGAACCGGAGCCGACGCGGCCGCCGGCATTCGTCAGCTGCGGCCGGACACCAAGCTGATCTTCCTGACACGGGAGGACAGCGACGCCGCGCGCTTCGCCGCCGTCGAGGCCGGGGCCAGCGCGTTCATCCACAAATCTCGCGCGGCGCAGGAAGTCGTGGACGCCATCCGCACCGTCGCCCAGGGCGGCACACTCTTCACCCCTCGCTCCATCGCGGACCTTCTCAACAGCCGGCGCGAGGTCGAGGCTCAGCTCGAAAGACTCACCCCGCGCGAGAAAGAGGTGCTCCGGCTCATGGCCGACGGGACCTCGAGCCGCGACATCGCGAAGCAGCTCGGCATCAGCTACACAACCGTGCGGACGCACATCCGCAGCCTTGGCAGCAAGCTCGGCGTGCACTCGAAGCTGGAGGCGATCGTCAAGGCGCGCGAGCTGGCCCTGGTCGAATAGACCGTTCCTTCGTCAGGCTCCCGAGACGCGCCGTCTTGCGGGTGAGCGACCCAGGAGCCTGATCGTCGGCGGCTCCTCGTGCCGCCAGCGCCGCGCCGTCTTGCGCTTGCGCTTGTCCTCGTACAGATCGGCGTCGGCGGCCTGATACACGCCCTGCCAGTCCTGGCCCTGGCGCCACGCGGTGATCCCCAGGCTGACCTCGACCTGCTCCGGCGACCGCATGCTCAGCGCCGCGTGCTCGACCGCCTTGCGCAATCGGGTCGCGACGTCGCGCGCGCGGTCGAGGTCCGTCTCCGGCATCGCGACGGCAAACTCGTCGCCACCCACGCGGGCGCAGACATCCGATGCGCGCACCACTCGCTCGAGCTGCTGCGCGACGAGCTTGATCGCGCCGTCTCCGGCGCTGTGGCCGAGCCGGTCGTTGATGCGCTTGAGGTTGTCAAGGTCGATCATCATCAGGGACAGCCTGCGCTTGTGCCGTTCGGCGAGCGCCACCTCGCGCTCCATGACGCGCTCGAACTCGCGCCGGTTGGCGAGGCCCGTGAGATGGTCGGTGCGCGCCTCGCTCGCAAACTGCCTGGCGCGATCGATCGCGATCGCCACCTGGTCTGCGACAACGGCAGTGAACAGCAGGTCGGATGCGTGGACCACACGGTCCCCCCTTGTCCCGATCGTCATCATGCCGACGGTGCGTCCGCGGGCGCGGAGCTGCGCTCGGACGCAGTTCCACTCTTCGGTCGAGATTCGGTCGACCGGCGACTCGGCCCGGCTGCTTGCGGACGCCGATGCCTTCCCGGTGGGACCGACCTGGCGCACGAAGTCGTCTACCTGGTCGGCGTCGAGGCCGACTGTATGGATGAGCTTGTACGAAGATCGCTCCCGCAGCCATACGGCGCCCGTGCTCAGCCTCAGCGCCGCGAGCGATTCCACGAGCGCAACCTCCGCCGTCTCGTTCAGGTCCAGCGATCGACCCATCGCGGAGACGATCGCCGCCAGGCCGTACATCTCGCTCTCGCGCGCCCGGTGCTCCTCGTCTAGGTGGTCGAGGTAACCGCGCGCGATCGCCGTGGTCAGGCGCTCGGTCACGTCTTCGAGTCGACCCTGCGCCAGGGCGATGATCTCGTCGTAGTGCGGCTTGCCCTGGATGGGTCGCGACACCAGCTCGATCGTCGCGCGGCGGTACACGGCCAGAACGTCGATGAGCGATTCGAGCGGCAGACCCTGGGCAGCGCGCAGCTTGCCGTAGTCGCGGGAGCGCTGCTCGAACTCGGACCACTGCTGATCGATGTCGTCGCGTAGGGACGCGAGCAGGATGTCTATGAAGCCGGCCGAGGTCGCGACGAGGTCCTCGCCTGTTTGCTCGGAGATGCTCATCAGCTCGGGCGAGCGGGCGCGGACGACCTCGAGCGCCTTACGGCCGCTCTCGCGCGAGTCGACTCCCAGGCCGCTCGCCAGCGTCGCCAGCACGTCCACCGCGTAGCCCCCGCCGGACTCCGCTCCAGGATTCATCTGTCTTAAAACGTCGCGGGGCGCGCCGGCACCTGCTACTGCAACTGAGTTAGGCAAAATCCAACCATCGGTACGGCGACCACAGCACCCCCCATGGCTGAGAGTTAGCGCCAGGCAAGCGAGGGGCTTGCCGAATTCCCGGGGGGTGAAGGAACTCATGGCGGAGCCGATCGCAGCCGTGAACGCTGCAGAGTCACAGCAACCGACCAACACGAACAACTACCAGGCCGGCAATGAAGCAGATTTCGAGCGGCTGTATCAGACCTCGTACGGCAAGATCCTCGGCACGTTGACGGCAATGCTCGGTGATCGGGCGGCCGCAGAGGACTGCGCGCAGGACGCGTTCGAGCGCGCCTACAAGAAGTGGTCGAGCTGGCAGCCGATCGCGCCGGCGGAGGCGTGGGTGCACCGGATCGCCATCAACGCGGCGGTGTCCTACCAGCGCAAGATGCGACTGCGAGAAGTCGGTGAGGTGATTCGACGCCTCGGCCGGCCCGGGCTCGCGCCCGACCCGCAGGAACTGGTGGAGCACCGCGATCTCACGACCGCGCTGGCCAAGCTGCCGCCGAAGCAGGCCGCGGCGATCGTGCTGCGGCACTATCACGGCTACACCAACCGCGCCATCGCCCAGGCGCTCGGCATTCCCGAGCGGACGGTGGCTTCACGGCTCGCCGTGGCCAAGGAACGGCTGCGGGTGATGCTGAAGCACTCCTACGGCCCGCAGGCGACGATGGACGAACCCATCGCCGAGCGGAGCTTCGCGGTCGAGGGCTAGGCGACCAGGCCCGTAACGCGCTTCCCCGCACCGTGCGGGGAAGCACCAGCGAAGCGCATCGGACTACCAAGACAAGCAGAGCGGTCCACCGTCACTTACCTACCCAGCAGCGGCCGCTGCATAGCCCCGTCGATCGGGATCAGGCAACCTCGGGGCGTCCGCGCCGCGCCAGCCAGGCCAGGACTCTCCGGCGCAGCGTGCTCCACGCGCCGCCCTCGCGAAGGCTCTCGGTCGTGCCGCGCTCATAGCGGGGAGCGTTGGCATCCGCACACTGCCCGCACCCGCAACCGCGGCCGGTGTCCGGAAGGGGTCGCCCAGCCTTGTCGAACCTGGCCTGCATCAGGGGTTACCGCGACTTACCTCCCGGATAGTCCGGACTATCCGGGAATCTGGGGCGAGGAACCACCGCTTCGTCCGGACTATCCGAGGACATGAGCAACCCTTGCCCGATCCTGTGCCGGCCGGCCTGCTAGCAGTGCGTGCCCGGCAGGAACAGGGCGTCTGTACCGTGGCAGCTCTGGTGGATGAGGCCCGGAGGTTCCGGGTACCACTCATCGCCTATGCCCATCGCGTCCAGCGCCTGCTGCATGAACGGGTGCCACATCGGCGCCGCGATGAAGTAGCTGTCGGAGTTCTGGGTCATCTTCATGTTCCAGTTCGCGTTGCCGCCCCACACAGCAGCCACAAGGTGTGGCGTGTAGCCGACCGTCCAGGCGTCGGCGAACGAGTCCGACGTTCCAGTCTTGACCCCGACGCGGCGGCCGGGCAGCGTGAGCAGCGAGTTCCGGCCGAAGATCATGGCCCGGTTGTTGTCGTTGGACATGATCGACTCCATGATGTAGGCCACCCGTGCATCGAGCACAGCCTTGCCCGGGTTGCGCTGATGCATGTAGACGAGGTTGTCGTAGCTGGTCACCATGTTGATGGCGTACGGCTGGCGAAGGAAGCCCTGCGCCGCCAGCACCGAGGCACCGGTCGCCATCTGGAGCGGCGTCTCGCCGTAGCCGCCGAGGGTCAGCGACGCGCCGAACGTGTTGTTCGGGTCGTCGTTCGTGTAGATCGGGAAGCCGTTGGCATCCGTGCCGTGAAGCTGGTACGGCGGCGCTCCCATCTTCCGAGCGATGTCGACGACGCTCGACACGCCCACGCCCAGCTCGACCTTGACTGCCGGGATGTTGAGCGAGTTGCCCATGCACACCTGGAGCTGGCATGTGCCGTGGAACTTGCCGTCGTAGTTTTGGGGCTTGTACACCTCGCCCGACATGGGATCGCGATAGGAGAACGGAGAGTCGGCGATCGGAGTCGTCATCGTGTACAGGTCGCTCGTGATCGCCGTCGTATACGTGAAGATCTTCATCGACGAACCCGGGTTGCGCGGAGGCCAGACCGCCAGGTTGTACTGGCCGCCGTAGCCATAAGGGTTGGCCGAGCCAACCATGGTGACGATCGCCCCCGTCGTGGGGTCGAGCGCCACCAGCGCGCCCTGGGTGACGTTGCGGTACGCGAGAGAGTTGATCACGTCGGTGACGATGCGCTGTCCGATGTTCTGCAGCGTCACGTTGAGGGTGGTGACCACGCGGAGGCCGCCGCCGTACGTCGCCTCCTTGCCGTACTTCGCGATCAGCTCAGAGACGACGTAGCTGACGAAGGCCGGCGCGGCGACGGCGTTGGTTGGCATGAACATGTGGACCGGCGGCGCGATGTCCTCGGTGAACGCCTTGGCCGCCTCCTCCACCGTGATCTTGCCGTCGCGGATCATGGCGTCGAGCACGGTCTTCTGCCGGGCCTTCGCTGAGGTCCAGTCGACGAGCGGGTTGTAGATCGTCGGCCCGCGGATGATGCCTGCGAGCATGGACGCCTGCGCAAGGTCGAGGTCTTTCGTCTGCTTGTGGAAGTAGATCTTCGAAGCAGCCGCGGTCCCCCATGCAGTGTTCGCGAAGAACACGCTGTTCAGGTACCACTCGAGGATCTGCGGCTTGGTGAAGCGGCGCTCGATCTCGAAGGCGAGCAGCGCCTCGCGCATCTTGCGGTCGAGCGACGCTTTGTTGCCGACCAGCCGCAGCTTGACGAGCTGCTGGGTGATGGTGGACGCGCCCTCGACCGCCGAGCCCGACTTGTAGTTGACGACCGACGCCCGCACGATGCCCTGCGGATCGATGCCAGGCTCGGAGTAGAAGTTTCGGTCCTCAATCGAGATGACCGCTTCGGGCAGCAGAGTCCCCATCTCGGACAGCGGCTCGAAGTAGCTCTGGTGGCCCGGCTGATGGAGATCCGCCAGCAGGGTCTGGTTGTCAGACGCGTAGATGGTCGTGTCCTCGGGGATCGCTGAAGTGAGCTGGTTCGGGTCAGGCAGCTTGTCGGCAAATGCGACATACCCCGGTGAGGTGACGATCAGGCTCGGCACGGCGACGGCAAGCAAGATGAAGAGCCGGAAAAGCCAGCTCCCGGGTCGGACGAGCCTGCCCTTGGTCAGAAATTGCGTGGCGCTGGCGCGCCGCCGCATGCCGTTGCCTCTACGAGGCCAGACGATCTGTTCGTGGCTGCGATTCAGCGACATCGTTCTCCCTCGTTGAAGTCTTCGGAGCGGCGCCAAGCGGGCCGTACCAGCCAATGGATTGAGCGCTGAGGAGCGCCTGGATGTCGATCACCTCGCCGGGCTTCAGGGCAATCGGCTTCAGCCTGCGCCGCGCGGCACGAGCGGTGTGAGTGGCGAGGCTGCTGATGGCCGGCTCGCCTGCCGCCGCGTACCACGAGCGAGCGGCGTACTGAAGGTGCGAAGTGGCGTCGCGCAGCGAGTCCAGCCGCGCCCGTGACTCGACGCGACCCGCCGCCGCGGCGTGGGCGAGGCGGCGCGCCTCGCGGGGAACCATCACGTTGCGGAACCAGATCGAAGCCTCGACCAGGGTCGCCAGCAAGGCGGCCCCCGCGATCGCGCTTGCCCCGGCAAGGCGGCGGTCGATGTTCGCCAGGGGATCCGCCACGACGAGCCGGCGATGCGCGGGCACCGGCTCCGGCGACGCCACGGGCAGCTCCATCCACTCGCGCAACCGCACACGCGGCTGCCACGACCGAGCCTCGCGCCTGGAGCTCATGAGCACCAGCGCAAAGATGTCGGCTCCCACCAGGACCACAAGCCAGGTCGCGATCACAAATCGATGCTCCGCGATCCACGCGCTCACCCCACCCAGCATCAGCCCGACCGTCGAGCTGAGGAGCTGGTTCGCGGCCCATGCGACCGAGGTGTTCAGCTCGCGTGCGTTCGGGTCGGTGATGCTCGCGATGCCAACCACGCACGCGCTGACAAACGCAACCCAGAGCAGAATTTCGACCGGCCTGGGGACGGCCCGGTGAACTGCGGGCACAAACGTGGCGGCGACCATGCCGGTCAGAAGCGCGATCGAGAAGGGCAGCAGGAGCGAGACATCCACGCCTAGGAGAACGCGGCCCAGGACGGGAGTATTGGCGCTCTGGGGCGGCCCCTCGCACCCTGAAAGGTGCAACCCCAAACGTGATCGCCTGATTACATTCGCTCCCCGATGCGTTGTCTGGATGGCGCGAACGCTGACCCGCTCGGCGTTCGCTCCGCCCACACCAATCCATGGCAGTCCTTCTGGTCATCCTGCTCGTCACCATCGGCCTCGCCGTCAGGGCCGGCCTCTACCGAAGGCGGTGGACGGTCGCGGAGTCAGACGTCGAGGGCGGCCGGGAGCCGTGGCTCGTGGATGCGTGCGCGCGAACCTTCGTCCTGGTCCTGCTCTCCCTGCTCGGTCTCCTGGCGCTGGGCATGTCGTACGGCAACGTCCTCGGCTCGGCGCCGTGAGCAGTTGCGAGATGGCCTTCTGATTTCTTAGAAGCGCGCCCCGCGGCCGACCCCACCGGCCGGGTCTGTGCTCACATTCGTGCGCCACAAGCGCGGTCCGATAAGGCAGAATGCCCCCGCCAGGATCGGCCACCAACCCGCTCCGCACCCGCTCCGTGGCCGCGCAGAGTCCGCTAAGGCTGTAAAAGGGTTCGTTTCGCGCCGCAATCGAACCAATTGACAACGCTTGAAGGTATTTAACCCTCAGGCATTGGGTCCAGTGGCAGCGCAGCCGTAGCTTCCCCCGACATCTAGCGCCACCTTTAGTCAGGTGTGCGCGAAACGGGGGTACAAGTGCATTGCTTCAGCAGCTTCTCTCGGATTTCCGCTCGCGCCCGGGCGCTCGCATCGGACTCGCCTTCCTGTTCGCCGCCAACGCACTAACGGTCACGGCCTTCGCCGGGGCGCCGTCTGCGGCCACCGGCACCAGCAAGCAATCGAGCGTGGAAGTCTGCTCGCGGGCCCGGGACAGCGCAATCTGTTCCGCGATAGCCGGCGATGGACTTGCGGTGAGCCTGCCCGATGGGGCGCAGCAATGCCCTGGATCTGGCGTGGGCGCCGCGTGCGTGACCAGCGACGGCGCCGCAGACATCGTCCCCGGCACGGCCTCGACCCCGTCCGGGCTCACCGCGTGCGCGAGTGATGCAGCCGCGCCCTCGAGCACCCTGGCGGCGTGCTCTGACGCCGTCCTCCCAGGCAACTCCGCGGCAGACAGCTCCGCGCCCCGCGACGGCAGCGGCGCGCCGGTCAGCTCTCCGGCCGTGGCGCCAAGCGTCCCGCTCACGACCCTCCGGCCGGCCGCC
>DATIOJ010000117.1:0-47733 GCA_035473355.1 Candidatus Limnocylindrales bacterium | reverse complement strand
CTGGGCGGCGATGGAGACCTGGTTCGGAAGAACGTTGACTCCGTCCGGGATGCGGCCAGGCGCGATCTTGCCGAGGGACTGGGCGGCGATCACCTCGAGCGGCAGCCCGTGATGCACGGTCGCCATGAGCTCGCGGTACTGAGGCACGATCCAGTCGCGCGCGGGATCGAGCGCCAGGGCCGAGCCGACGATCGAGGCCTCCTGGCCCATCCCGGGCGAGTAGACGCCGAACTGCCCCTGCCGCTGGAGGGCGATGACCCGCTGGTCGTAGAGGCGCGACTTCATCATCCAGCGCAGGGCTTCGAGGAGCAGCTCCTCGTCCATGCGCGACTTGCCGCCTGGGGCGACGGTTCCGTCGGGCCTCAGCACCGAGCGCCGGCCTTCCACCGGCCTATTCCTATCATCCGCGGGGGGATGGCGGCGCCCTCTTTTCGGGTGGCCGATGTCAGGAGCGCGCCGCCTGAATCGTCCTAACCTCGTCCGCCATAAGTAGAGTGCGGGCCGTGGACTCGACAGAGCTCATCGAGCGGTGCGATCGTTTCGCGGCGCTCGCCGACCGGCGCCTTGCGTTTCCAACGGCGAACCCGGCCGCTGAGGCGCGCGCCCGCCAGCTGCACGACCACCTCAACGGCTTCGTGCGTCCCCGCCTCGGCGACATTGACGCTCCCCTCCTGGTGCTGCTCCTCGGACCCACCGGCGCGGGCAAGTCGTCGCTGCTCAACACAATCGCCGGCGCGGAGGTGAGCAAAGCCGGCGTTCTCCGGCCGACGACGACAGACGCCGTTCTCTACGCCAGCAAGAGTGACACGGACCGAATTTTCACGAGCGGTCGTCTTGGCGCGATCGCGAAGGAGAGGGTCAGGCTCCCGGCGGCGCGCGCGAGCGCTGACGGCGTTGCCGTCATCGACGCGCCGGACATCGACTCGGTCGAGCGTGACAACCGTGACCTCGCCGACGTGCTGGTGGAGATTTGCGACCTCTGCGTCTTCGTGACGACCGCCACCCGCTACGCGGATCTCGTGCCTTGGGAGGTGTTGCGCCGAGTGCGTGAGCGCGGCCTTCCCCTCGTGGTGGTTTTGAACCGCTTGCCCACCGATGAGCAGGATCGAGCCGCCGTCCTTGCCGACGCCAGGCGGCTTCTCGGTGAAACCGAGACACCAAACATCGAGCTGCCCGTGGAGCTGATCGCGATCGATGAGGGAGACCTCGATCCGCGGGTCAGTGGTCTTGCGCGCGAAAAGGCTCGTCCGCTTCTCGAACGCATAGCGCACCTCGCCGCCGAGGCAGATGAGCGCCGCGCCGTAGCGACCCGGGCGCTGGCGGGTGCGCTCAAGGGCCTTGCGCCGCTTGCTCACAGCATCGCCGACGACCTCGAGCACGAGGCCATCGACGGCGATGCGCTGCGGCGGATCGCCGCCACCGCTTACGCCGAGGAGCTCGCTTCGCTGGCCAGGGCGATGCAAGGCGGCCTCATGCTGCGCGAGGAGGTGTTGCGGCGGTGGAACGACTTCGTCGGCGCGGACCAGGTGGCGAGATTCATCTCGTCTGGCATCGGTAGGCTGCGCGCGATACTGATCACCGCGTTCCGGGGAGCAGCGGCGGCCCCGGTAACAGTGGTCGAGGCGGAGATGACGAGCACGCTCGAGGCGCTCGCGCTGCGTCACGCAACCGAAGCCGCGCGACGGACGGCGATGGACTGGTCCGAGCGGTCGCAGGCTGCCGCGCTGCTCGCTCGCAATCCCCACCTGTGGTCCGCGTCGGAAGGATTCGGCCCCGCCATGCGAGAGGGTCTGGGTGCATGGATGCGCGCGATCGTCGAAGACGTCCGCTCGCATGCCGGCCGCAAGCGCGCGGTCGCCCAGATCGCGGCGTTGGGGGTGAACGTCGTCGCGGTCGCGGTGATGCTCGGCGTGTTTGCGTACACCGCGGGCCTGACCGGCGCCGAGGTCGGGATCGCCGCAGGGACGGCATACCTCAATCAGAAGCTCCTCGAAGCGATCTTCGGGGAAGGTGCGATGGCGGAGCTCATCGCCAAAGCGCGCGCCGGGCTCCTGGCGCTCGTGACCTCGCTCTTCGACAAAGAGCGCGCGCGTTTCGATGCGCTCGTGCCCGCTCCCGGAAGCATGCGCGAGCTTGCGGCAGAGTTGCGTAGTGCGGTCGAAGGCATGGCACCGTGAGCATCGATCGCTGCCTGGGAAGCCTCGACGAGGCGATCGCGGCTGCGAAGGCGCTCGGCCTCGACGCCACAGCCGCGATCAGCACCCGCGAGACGGCGCTGTCGCGTCTGGGCTTTCCGAGCAGCGCGTACGTCCTTGCGCTGGCCGGCGGCACCGGCGTCGGCAAGTCGACCCTCCTGAACTCGATCGCGGGCGAGAACGTGAGCCAGGCCGGCGCTCGCCGGCCAACGACATCGGACGCGGTCGCGTGGGTGCCTTCCAGCCGCGGGCGGGAACTCGACGGTCTGCTGAAGTGGCTCGGGGTTGGCGAGATTCGCGAGCATGCGGGTGGGGCGCTCGCCGATGTCGCCGTGCTTGACCTTCCCGACTTCGACTCCATCGTTCCCGAGCATCGGGAGCGAGTCGATGCTCTGCTTCCACGCGTCGACGCGGTCGCGTGGATCGTGGATCCGGAGAAGTACAAGGACCAGGTCATGCACGGCGGGTACTTGACCAAGTTCGCGCCCCGCATCCGGCGCCAGATCGTCGTCCTCAATCGCAGCGACCTTCTCAGCTCCGCCGATGCAGTGCGCGTCGCCGAAGACATGCGCAGCCAGCTGCGTCGCGACGGCGCGGGTGACATCGACGTCGTTGCGACACGCGCGAAAGAAGGCGCCGGCGGCGTCGACGAGCTACGCGCGTGGCTCGAGTCAGGAATCGAGGCGAAGCGCGTCGTCGTGTCTCGCGTGGCCGCGGTGGCGCGCGAGGCGGTGCGCGATCTCGCCGCCGATGCCGGCGTGGCGGGCGGGGCGCCCGCCCCACTCATCGAGGCCGCCCGCCGGGAGCGGGCTCTGTCCTCGGTCGCGCGTGGCGCTCTCGCCGTGGTCGACATCGCGGGCCTCGAGAGGCAAGCCGTCGCCGCTACCCGGTTCGCGGCGCGGCGGCGCGGCGCAGGGCCGTTGCGGCACCTGACGAGCGCGATCTATCGGTTGATGGGACGCGCCCGGAAGTCGGCCGACCCCGCCGGCTTCCTCCAGCGCTGGCAGCTTCGCGGGTCGCTCGCGCCGGCGCTGGAGCCGCTGCGGGAACTCATCACGTCGACCCTGCCCTTGGTGCCGGCGCCGCTCCGCGGCACACTTGCCCGCCTGAGCTCGCATGCGTCGCTGGAGCGTCGACTCGCCGACACGATCGATCGCTCGCTGGCTGGGGAAGTGGCCGGCTTCCGGGTGCCCACCAGCGCGCTGTGGTCCGTCATCGGCGCCGCCCAATATGCAACGACGGCCCTCCTCTTCTTCGCCGTGCTGTGGTTCGCGTCGCTGCTCGTCATCCACGACGCGCCGGTCAGCGCGATCACGGCGCCCTATCTCGGATTCGTGCCAACACCCGTCGCGTTGCTTGCGGCCACGCTCCTTGCCGGCTACCTTCTCGCGAGCCTGCTGCGTCTCCACGCGGGCTGGCTGGGGCGGCGGTGGGCAAAGCGCGTCGGCGCGCGGGTCAGCC
The DNA here is from genome assembly GCA_035473355.1 of Candidatus Limnocylindrales bacterium. Lineage (GTDB taxonomy): Bacteria > Chloroflexota > Dormibacteria > Dormibacterales > Dormibacteraceae > 40CM-4-65-16. The sequence goes on along the minus strand of DATIOJ010000117.1, from coordinate 44,077 downwards.
TCGAGGTCCGCCACCGGGTCGTCGACGAGCTTCTGGTTCCCCTGGACCAGTTCGAGGCCTCTCGCGCAGCCCTCAGCAAGGCTGTGAGCGCGGCCGACGACTGCCCATGAGCCGCCGTAGATCAGACGCCCAACATCTGGGTCCCCTCCCGCGCCCCATCTGGCAACTGTTGCTGAATCTGTCATTGGCGCGCAGGGAGCATTTCACCTGGCGGCAGCAGTAACTGTTCCGCTGCGGCGGCGTTCAAGCTGAGAGCGGCGAGCTCGAAAGATCGCGTGGAGCGGCAGAGCTTTCCTGGAGACAACGTCATGTTCACGTTTCGATTGGCCTCCGCGTTTGTCTTTCTGCTGCTGGTAGGCGCTTGTGGCGCACCATCGACCACGAAGTCCGCCGTTCATCCGACCACGAATTCCGCCGCACCTCCGGCGTCTTTGAGCAGCCCCCCGGTGGCGGGCTACGGGAGCCCTGTGCTTGTCGGGCTCGACTGGCATTCGAACAGTGCCTCGACCGTGGTCTTGATGAAATTGGACGGCTCGGTCATAGCGACTCGAACCCTCCCCGCGACCTGGTTGGTCGACGAACACGCAGTTGGCGCTTACATGCTCGTCGCGAATGACGGCTCAGGAAAAGCGTGGACGGTCGATGCCACCGGCGCCGTCACAGATGTGGCGCCGGCGGCTGCGGCACTCCTTTCACCTCCGGCCAACGGAGGAGGCTGGGCACCGCCACTGATTGTCGACTCAACGACAGCAGTAACCGTCGGCTGGCCAACTCAGGCCAGCATGGCCGTCTACGAGGTGGACCTCCACAGCGGTGGTGTCCGGACCTTGCTCACGGCTCCACAGACCGGAGTGATGGCCCTTGCTCCCGCCCTGACAGTGCTCGATGTGAGCGCTGATCGACAAACGGTTTGGCTGCGCAGAGTTACTCCCACTGGCGGGACCAGCGGTGAGCTGGACATTGTCGGTGTCGACCTCAGGACAGGAACTGTCTCCAGCCAGGGACGGGCGGATTCCTTCGCGGGCGAGCAGGATCTGGCGATTACTCGAGATGGGAAATCAGTGGCCAGCCAGGTAGAGTTCGGAACCGACGGCAGCAACCTTGCGTTCCGGCACCTCCACGTCATTTCGCTCGGCACCAAGGTCGACTCTGACCTCCAGGGCGCTGCGCCCTATGTCGGCGGGCAGAGGTCACCAAGCGTGCTCTTCGCACCCGGCGGAGCTTCGGTGGCGTGGTGGGGAGGTCTCAACAACGGAGGCAACGCCTTCCTGATCAATGTCGCCGTGCTCGGAGGAACCGGTCAAAGTCTCTTCCGCCTCGACAATCCTGGCGGAACGCACGAATTGGTGACTGTGATGTGGGCCGACCCCGCCACGTTGCTTGTGCAGACAGACACGACGACGACGCCTGGCTCGTTCGCAGGCTCCGGCCTCCAGGCGTTCACGGTGGATGCAACCTCAGGGGCCCAGAAGCCCTTGCCGGCAGCACTCCACTACGTAGTTGCTGTCCTCAACTAAGCGCGGTGCAGGATGTCAGCCGTTCGACCATGATCGAGAAGTTCGTGTGTTTCGAGGTGCACGCGACCTTCGCCTGATTCGCTACGGCTAGTGCTACCGTGTCCGGCCTCGGCTTCCTGGCGGGAATCGTGATCGTCGATCTGCACGCCGTCTGAAATTTGTCATGTTCATCCATGGCCGCGACCGGCCGCTGCGCGAGCAACCACGACAGCGCCTCTGTCCATGCAGATGACACAGAATTAGTCATGGCCTCCTACTCTCTCAACCAGCGCGCCGTTGCACAGGCTCGCCGTCTCATCGCCGCTCACCAGTACGTTCTTGAGAGCGACTGGAGCGAGGCCCAGCCGAGTGCTGACGACGAGAACAGGTTCCTGGAGTCGCATGGTTGGGACGAGTACGGAGACTGGCACCTCGGGCTGACGGACGGTGCGAACGAGGACACCAAGGCAAGGTATGGATTCGTTTACGGAGATTTCCGGCGCGTCCACCGGATGGGCCTCATCGCCTGCCAGTACAGAGCCGCGGAGTTCAGCCACAAGGAGATTGAGCTCGCGGCGCACGACCTTCTCCAACTCCTGGACAAAGGGCGCGGTTAAGCCGCGCCGTCAGCTGTGAACCAGCATCAGGTCGAACTCGATCACGACCATGGGTTGGGCGGTCGTGAACGAGATGTCCGGCACCTCGATGCCGAAGTCGCGCATGTCCACCGTCATCGATCCAGCCACTTCGACATTGCTTCCGCTGAGCTGCGCCTGGAAATTCGCCATAACAGGCTTTGTCGTGCCATGCACCGTCAAGCGGCCCGGGGCTGATACCGAGATCGCCTGAGACGCGATGCCTGGCGGAATCGCCACCGAGTCGGCCTTGAACTCAGCGTTGGGATATGTAGCCGTTTGAAGGTAGATCGACCGGATGAAAAGGTCCCGCTGATAGACCTGATAGTTCGCGTACTTGTCCTGGCTCTGCAGGCTTGCCAGGTCCGCGCTGAAATGTATGCCCGTGGCTTTCAGCGACGATCCGCCCCCTGAAATCTGCAGGCCTCCCGATACTTTCGACGTTCGCGCGACCGCCTCGGTGGGCGCAGGTTGGTCGATGAACTTCTCCTTCACGCGATAGCCCACCTGGGAGCCCGCGCCGACGGCCCACGCACCGTCCGCGCCGCTTGGCGATGACACGGGCGCCGGTGATCTCAACGCCAGGAGCGCAGGGGCTTGATGCGACCTGAGCACGATCACGGCGCCACCCCCAAGGGCGAGAAGGAGGATGCCTGCCGCGGCGCCGACGATCAGGACGCGGCGCGAACGGCCGCTTACGTTCACGCGACTCCCCACCTCTGGCGAGTCTAGATTGCTTCAGACCGATGAGTCAAGATGCGGAGCTACTTCTATCATCGGCTTAGCCCGATGGTAAGGTGGCGGCGGCATGCCAATTGGAACCGGCACCCTGACGTGTCGGGCCGTCTCGGCTTCGGCTCCGTCTGAGCTTGCATGGATCCTCAACCTGCTCACACAGACGGCTCGTTACGCGGAACCCGCCCTCGCTGAACTGGACGCGAGCCTGCTGCCTGGCATCGCCGGTCTTCGCGGGCCGATCACCGAACGTACGCGCCAGCTGTGGCAGGACGGGCAACCAGCCTCGACCGAGCTGCTGTTGTGCGCGGACCAGGCCGGCTGCCTTCTCGATGACAAGCCGGACAGGCTGTTCTCCTGGCTCAGATCGGGTGCGAGCGTCAAGGCCGATGCATACGCGCTGATCACCGAGAGTGCTCAGGACCGGTCCACGATCCGGGGCCGCCTGGCGAAGCTCAGCCAGGACGGGCGTGCGCGCGACAGCTTCGTTGGGGTGCTTGTCGACCTATGGAGACTCGCGTCCCCCGCCTGGGCGCGTCACGGTCGGGAGCTCGTCGCCGAGGCGTGCACCGCGTGGAACGCAAGGCTCCAGACGGGTGTGCATATCAGCGAGCTCGTGCCCCCCAGACACCCTATGAGCCGTGTCGACGAACCTGAGCTCGAGGAGCTGTTCACGCAAAGGTCTGAGTTCGCCCTGTCTCCTCTCTACTTCTGCATGTCAGGCGGCCACGTTGTGGATTTCGGCACGTACTTCCACGTCGCCGTTCCCGCGAGCGAGCTGCTGCCGGCGCGCAGGGTCAGGGACGCTTCCTTCGTCGCCGATCGGCTTCGCGTCCTTGCCGAACCCACTCGGGTTCGCGTTCTTTTGCAGGCGATGTCTGCGCCTGCCGGCGTGATGGAAATGTCCAGATCGCTCCGCATCAGCCAACCAACGGTCAGCGGTCATCTCAAAGTGCTCCTCAACGCCGGTCTCGTCCAGCGGCATCGTCAAGGGGGACAGACCGTCTTCGTCGCATCGCGCCGGCGCGTCGAGCGGCTGCTCGAAGATGCCCGAGCGACCATCGCCAGGTGGGAGTGACCGGAGCAGATGGCGATATCGATCGCTGGTTGACACGCGGCCCGACACTCCCCATATTCTTCGCGCCCGGACATGGGGACTGGGCACGCAGCAGGTGGAGGAGTAGTCCGGCCAACCGCGAGGCGGCCGAGGGAGGAGAGGGGTGGCTCTTCACGTGCGTTGGAGACTTCTGTTCGCGTTTGCCATCGCGACGGTCGCATTTGGGTCCGTACCCTCCGTTAGTGCGTCGGCCGCGGCAACGCAGCATTCCGTTCGCCCGGCGGCGTATGTCCCGCTGTTGAACAGCCCGGCGGCGCGAAATGCCGGCACGGCAGTCAGCGCGGCCAACCTCCTGATCAACATGGACTACAACGGCGGACCGGTGATGCCGTCGAACACCGACTACATGGTGCTCTGGAGCCCAGCTGGCCGCGAGGCATACCCCGACGGCTATATCGCCGGGATTTCGCGATGGTTCAAGGACCTTGCCCACGACAGCGGCGGCAACCAGAACACAGACTCGGTATCGGCTCAATACCAGGACCTGACCGGCGCGTTCGCCCGCTACGCGACGACGTTCGGTGGTGTGCTGGTGGACAGGCAGCCGTATCCGGCGAGCCAGTGCCCGGCCAACAGCCCGGTCACCAACTGCCTGACCGACGCCCAGATCCAGGTGGAGCTGGAGCGTTTCGTGGCCGCGCGCGGTCTTCAGAAGGATCTGAGCCACGAGTACTTCCTGATGACGCCTCCTCATGTGGAGAACTGTTTCAGCAATGACCCCAGCATCTTTTTCGGCGGGTGTTCGGCTGGCGAGGTGCCGTCGAGCCTTGCGTTCTTCTGCGCGTACCACCAGAACACAGGGATCTCACCCTTCCTGATTTACGCCAACGATCCCTACGTGCCCGGCAACCCCGGGTGTGACGACGGCAACCATCCCAACGGATTTTGGGACGGCGAGCTCAGCGGCGGCCTGAGCCACGAGCAGAACGAGTCGGTGTCGGATCCCATCCCGAATGACGCGTGGACCATTGGCGGCGGCTCACTCCAGGGCTTCGAGATTGGAGACGTATGCCAGGGTTCGTTCGGCACCACGCTGGGGACACACAACGGGGCGAAATACAACCAGGTGATCAACGGCCACTTCTACTGGTATCAGGGGGAATGGAGCAACGCGGGTGCCACCTGCCTCATGCGGCTCGGGCCCGTTGGCACGATGCCGACAGCGACGCTGGAGGTGGACACGGGCGCCGGGCTCACTCTGAACTTTGACGCCACGGGCTCGACCGCGCCCGGCGGCGTGGCGGAATATATCTGGCAGTTCAACGACGCCTTCGCCGCTCAGACGGTTGCACAGACCACACCGAAGATCTCGCACACGTTCCCGTCGGCGGGTGCGTACTCCGTCGGCTTGACCGTCTTTGCCCACGACGGGCTGTCCACTGGAACGGGTGGCATCGTCACGACAGGCCACAGCGGGCTTTCGCGAGGGTTTACGGTCGCGCCGTCGCGTCCAGACGAGGGCCAGACAGTGCGATTCAACGCTTTGTTCGCCACCATGAGCGCCCAGCCGGTGCTCGTGAATTTCTGGGATTTCGGTGACGGCTCGGTCGGGGCCGGCGCGAATCCCACGCATCGATACGCCAGGCCAGGCACCTACACGGTGGAATTGGTTCAGTTCAGCGGGGTCGGATCCGCATTCCCCGGAGCCGGCGCCGGACCAATAGTGACCCGGAAGGTCAGCGTCGGTGGCGAGGACAACGCCTGATTTTCAGGAGCCCGGGTGGGCCGTCAGCAGACGGCCCACTCCCTGGGCACCGTCGCCGGCAGCCCTGAGGTCGCGTCGCGGCAATCGATAGCTCAGGACTGCGATACCCGGCGGCGCGTGACGGCGTTGAAACTGGAGATGTGGTTCGCAACCCTGGTGTCGGCGGCGAGCACGGGGTGATGAAGCGCTTCCTGGCGCTCGTCTCCGTCCTCTCGGCCGCATTTGGGTTGGCCGCCTGTGGAGCGGCCGGGCTCCCGGCTGCGGCCGGCACGCCCTCCGCGACCAGCGCGTCCCCCACGAATGGGCAACTTCATGTGGCGATCGACTCCGACAACGGCAAGACCCTCAACGTTCGCGTCGGCGATCGCGTCGAGGTCAGGCTCAGCAGCACCTACTGGATCGTGAGTGGCAGCAGCGACAGCCGGGTGCTGAAGGCCGAAGGTCCCGCTGTAGTGTCTCCGCGCCCGAGCGGCTGTGTGCCGGGCGGCGGCTGCGGGACCGTGGATGTGGTCTTCGACGTCGTCGGCCCCGGCGCGGCGTACGTTGTGGCCTCACGCGACAGCTGCGGCGAGGCGATGCGATGCACGGGCGGCGCGGGCTCTTATCGACTGGCGGTGGAGGCGCTTTCCTAGCCCCGTCAACAACTAGGTGGGGACCCTGATGCGGCCCGGACCTCCCCTCCCTACAGTCGGACCATGGATCGCCTCAGCCCCTACCCGGACCAAACTGAGAGGATCCGATGCCAGTAACCGAAACCGGGACTCGGGCCAGACAGCCTGATCGTCAGGGCTATACGGTTCGAGCCGGGGTCCGGCTCCACTGGGAGTTGTTCGGCAAGGGCGACCGGACTGTGTTTTTCCTCCCGACGTGGTCGATCATCCACTCCCGCCACTGGAAGTTCCAGGTTGCGGACCTCGCGCGACGTTGCCGTGTGCTCGTCATGGATGGTCGTGGCAATGGACTCTCCGACCAGCCGCTCGGCACCGACGCGTACACCGACGAGGAGTTCGCCGCCGACGCCCTGGCGGTCATGGATGACACCGGTACCGCGTCGGCCGTTCTGGTGTCTCTTTCCGCAGGCGCGCGGTGGGGCCTACTGCTGGCGGCAGACCATCCCTCCCGCGTCGAAGCCGCCGCCTTCATCGCTCCCGCACTGCCGCTCGCACCGTGGGATGAATTCAGGCTGGCGGTGAACGCGCTCTTCGATGAGCAGCACGACGAATACACCGACTGGATGAAGTACAACGCCAACTACTGGTTGCGCGACCATCGGGGATTCCTGGAGTTCTTCTTCGGTCGCTCGTTCCCCGAGCCCCACTCCACGAAGCCGATCGAGGACACCGTCAGTTGGGGACTCGATACGACTCCCGAGGTTCTCGTCGCAACCGCGCGCCAGATACTGAGTGACCAGCGAGCGGTCGAATTGAGTCGACGCGTCTCCTGTCCTGTCCTGGTGATCCACGGTGACGCAGACGAGGTCGTTCTTCACGCCAACGGAGCTGCCCTGGCCGACCTGACCGGCGGCAGGCTGCTGACGATGGAGGAGTCGGGCCACTGCCCGCACGTTCGCGATCCGGTGGCTGTCAATCTGGCCCTGCGTGAGTTCGCGCTGCCGGCGCCGGCGCCATCAAGTCGCCGTCGAGCGTTGCGACGCCGCCGGCGAGCCCTGTACGTTTCTTCGCCCATCGGACTGGGCCACGCCCGCCGCGACGTAGCCATTGCTCAGGAGCTGCGCAAGCTGGCCCCTGACCTCGAGATCGACTGGCTGGCACAGGACCCCGTGACTCGAGTGCTCGAGGCGCACGGCGAACGGATCCACCCGGCCAGCGCAGAGCTGGCGAGCGAATCGAGGCACATTGAGCTGGAGTCCAGCTCTCACCGACTGCATGTTTTCGAGGCATGGCGGCGGATGGACGAGATCCTCCTCTCCAACTTCATGGTGTTCCTGGACGCCGTGCGCGCACGCGACTACGACTTGTGGATCGGCGACGAGGCGTGGGAGGTCGACCACTACCTGCACGAGAACCCCGAGCTGAAGAGGGCTGCATATGCCTGGCTGACCGACTTCGTCGGTTGGTTACCGATGCCGGGCTTTGGCGAACGTGATGTTGTGCTGACAGCGGACTACAACGCGGAGATGATCGAGCACGTCGAGCGGTTCCCGCGATTGCGAGACCGTGCCATTTTCATCGGGCGGCCTGAAGACGTCGTTCCCGGCACATTCGGACCTGGGCTGCCGGAGATGCGCCCGTGGACGGAGCGGCATTACGAGTTCACGGGCGGTTACATCCTGGGACTGAATCAGGGGGCCGTTGGCGATCGAGGCGAGCTCCGCCGCCGGCTGGGCTACAGCGACGGCGAGGTTGTCTGCATTGTTTCCGTTGGCGGCTCAGGCGTCGGAGCAGAGCTACTGGCTCAACTGATGAAGGCCTACCCCACGGCTCGGGACCGCGTCCGCGGGCTGCGAATGATCGCGGTCGCCGGCCCCCGCATCGACATCAGCACTCTTCCCAGCGTCAAAGGCGTCGAGGTGCGACCCTTCGTCCCCGATCTAGACCTCCACCTGGCGGCGTGTGACATCGCGCTGACGCAGGGCGGCCTGAGCACGACCATGGAGCTGACCGCGGCACGGCGTCCTTTCATATATTTTCCGCTGCGGGACCACTGCGAGCAGAACTTCCACGTCAGGCATCGGCTCGATAGATATCGGGCCGGCAGATGCATGGACTTCGACCAGGCAACGCCTTCCAACATCGCCGACACGATTGCAGCGCTCGTATCGCAACCGGTCGACTACGTAGAGGTCGAGACTGGAACGGCCGCTCGGGCCGCAAAACTGATCGCAGAACTCCTCTAGGGCCAACCGTAAATATTGGCGCGAGACCGCAACTATTTCTGGTACGCTGTCGGTACCGACGCTCCCGCAGCTCCTTCCAGCCCTTCGGCAAGGGGCCAGACAGGAACGCCTGGCATGTAATCCCGGCACGCTAACCCGAAGGGAAGGAGTCCGTCATGTCCGACCAGAACAAGACGCTTTCACGCCGCAACTTCGAAGAGGTATGGAACCAGCGCAAGTTGGAGTCGATCGACCAGCTGGTTGCTACCAACAGTGTCCTGCACGATCCTTCGGTCCCCGGTGGCAAAGTCACGGGCACCCAGGGCTACAAGCAGTTCGTTGAGATCTACGTTGCAGCATTTCCAGACATCCACTTCACGATCAACGACCAGTTCGCCGATGGAGACAAAGTCGCAACTCGGTGGACCGGAACCGGCACGCACAAAGGCGCCTTGATGGGCATCGCGCCGACCGGCAAGCGCGCCACCGTGACCGGCATCACGATCGACCGTTACGAGAACGGTAAGACGGTCGAGAGCTGGACCAACTACGACACGCTCGGGATGTTCCAGCAGCTGGGCGTCGTCCCGATGCTGGCTCCCGCCGGTACCTCAGCCTGAGCTGATCTCAGAGGGGCGCTCACCGAGGGCGCTCCTCAGCATTATCTGCCCGGCCGTTGGGCCTTGACACAAAAAAAAGTGACCCCAACGGACCGCCTCTCCGGCTTCGGAACCTGTCTTGCGACCAACTCCGACTCCGTTGAACGTGTCCCTCGGGGCCACTATCCACAGTACTCCGTTCCAGAGAGTTCTGCTGCCCATCTTTTCTCCGTAGCCAGGCTACTCGTGGGGGAGCCGGCCGGAGTTGATGGGCCTAGTTCTTTGGCGCGGTTTTTGGTGCGTACCACTCATCACCGGGTGCGAGCAGGCGACGGGCCTGCGCAGGCCCCCAGCTGCCAGGCGCATAGGGCAAGGCTCGCCCGTGGTTCTTGAGCACTGGATCGACCACGGCCCACGCCGCCTCGACGCCGGCCTCGCCGTTGAAGAGCGTGCCATCACCCGCCATCGCATCACTCAGCAACCTCTCGTAAGGGGACTGCTCCTCCGGCTGCTCATCCATCAGAAACAGCTCTCTCTGCTCGCCGGCAAACTTCTTGCCGCTGCGCTTGATCCGAACTCCAAATGCAATGGCCGGCCCGGGCGACACACGAAAGCGGATGTAGTTGGCCGGGAGCTCGGGGACGCCGGCGAACAACTGAAGCGGTCGCTCCTTCAGCTCCACGCGAACTTCGGTGGCGGTGGTCGCCAGCCGTTTCCCGGACCGCAGGTACCACGGGACTCCTTTCCACCGCGACGAGCCGAGGCGGAGCCGGAGCGCGCAAAACGTCTCGACGTCGCTGCGTTTCGCCACGCCAGGCACGTTGCGATACCCGGTGAACTGACCGCGCACCAGATCTTGACGGGTCAGCGGCCGAATCGATCGGAAAACCTCGAGCTTCGCGCTGCGAAGGGCCTTCTTATCGAAGGCGGCCGGTGCATCCATCGCCAGCAACCCGACGATCTGGAACATGTGGTTCTGGACAACGTCCCGCAAGCAGCCAAGGCCTTCGTAAAGCGTGCCCCGGTCGCCTACTCCGAATGCCTCGGCCAGCGTGATCTGGACGCTGGATACGTAGTTCCGGTTCCAGATCGGCTCGAGGAACGAGTTGGCAAACCGAAAATACAGGAGGTTCTCAATCGCTTCAGCGCCCAGGAAGTGGTCGATCCGGAATATCGCATCCTCGGCAAAGAACGACCTGGCAGCCGCGTTCAATCGCCTGGCCGAACGCAGGTCGAGTCCAAACGGTTTCTCGACAATGACGCGGCCATCTCTCGCGAGCCCCGCCTTGCCGATGCTTTTGATCACGGACTCGAACAGGCCCGGCGGGATCGCCAGATAAAACGCGGGCCGCCGGCTCCCAGCAAGGGTTTGTCCCAGTGCGGTGAACGTCGACTCGGACCCGTAGTCCCCAGCAACATACGTCAGCGATGAGAGCAGAACGTTCAACGCTCGGCGGTCGATGGCCAGGCCACTTTTCTTGATGCTGTCCGTCACGCGGTCGCGAAACTGCGTCGGGCTCCACCTGGATCGCGCTACGCCGATCACAGGGAAATTGAGTGCGCGGCGCTTCGCCAGCGCGAACAGCGCCGGAAAGATCTTCTTGTGCGCCAGGTCACCGCTCGCGCCAAAACAGACCAACGCGTCAGACGAGGTGCGTGACGGTGCTGGTGTCATCGAGTCGCTACCCAAGATCCTAAGCTGAGGAGGCATGCGAGCCCTTCCACGATTGGGATCCTGGCTCAGCAACGACGGCGCAACGTTTGATGTATGGGCTCCGAACGCCAGCGACGTGAGCGTCAACCTTCGCACCTCCTTGAGGACCGTGTCCATGGCGAGCCTGTCCGGAGGCTACTGGCATGCCGAGATTCCCGGAGTCCTTGCCGGCGAGCACTATCAGTACGCGATCGAGAATGCCGGCACTCTGCTGGCTCCGAGGGTCGACCCCTACGCGCGCGAGATCGATGCCATTGCCGGCGACCGGCAATCGGTCGTCTACGACGAGGCTGCGTTTGATTGGGAATCGAGCAATCATCGACCACCCAGCCCGAACGACCTGGTGATCTGCGAGATCCACGTGGGAACGTTCAACGAATTGCCTGGCCAGCAAGTCGGCACGTTGGCCGACGCGGCCATCAAGCTGCCGTACCTGGCCGGCCTGGGCATCAACGCGGTAGAGCTGCTGCCACCGGCTGAGTTCGGCGGCACCCTCTCCTGGGGTTACAACCCGACCAACCCCTTCGCCGTCGAAACCAGCTATGGCGGCCCCCACGCCCTGAAAAGCTTCATCCGTTCCGCCCACAGGCTGGGGATCAGCGTGATCATCGATATCGTCTACAACCACATGGGCACGGTCGACAACGACCTCTGGGACTTCGATGGCAATGTCCCTCCGCCCGGCGGAATCTGGTTCTATACCGACGGGCGTGGCGCCACACCTTGGGGCTCACGCCCAGACTACGGCCGTCCTGAGGTGCGCCAGTACCTCGTCGACAATGCGCTCAGCTGGCTCGAGGACTTTCGAGCTGACGGGCTGCGCCTCGACGCGACCGCCTGGATCAGAAGCGTCGACGGCTCGACCGATATGAATCAGGCGCTCCCGGATGGATGGCTGCTGCTGCAGATGATCAACGACGAGGTCGATCGACGGCAGGCGGGCAAGATCCGAATCGCCGAGGACATGCGCAACGACGCCCGGATCACGTCATCCACCGTCTCGGGTGGAGGCGGTTTCAACTCTCAATGGGATCCCGACTTCGTTCGTGTTGTCCGGAACGCGCTGGTTCCGTCACTCGACGAAGACCGCGACATGGATGCCGTGAGCCACAGCGTTGAGCAGCGCTACGGGAGCGATGCGTTCAGCAGAATCATCTTCACCGAGTCGCACGACGCCGATGCGAACGGGGGCACGCGGGTTCCGGCCGAGATCGACCCCGCGGAGCCAGCCAGCGTCTACGCGAAGAAACGCTCGATTCTCGGCGCCGCCCTCGTTTTCACCTCACCAGGCATCCCGATGATCTTCCAGGGTCAGGAGTTCCTCGAGGCGCACTGGTTCGATTCCGATTTTCCTGTCGACTGGTCGAATGCCAACCGATATCCGGGCATCCTCAACCTGTACGGTGATCTCGTCCGGCTGCGCCGGAACCTGCTGAACACGACCAGGGGTCTTCAAGGACAGGGATTGGAGATCCATCATGTCAACCACGCCGACAAGCTGATCGCCTACCGCAGGTGGGCCGATGGTGGACCGCTCGATGAGACCCTGGTCCTGCTCAACTTCGCGAATCGCGCCTTCGACAGCTACACGATTGGGGTTCCACGCGCTGGACTGTGGCGCGTACGGCTCAACTCTGATTGGTCCGGCTACGACTCGGCGTTCGGCAACCATCTCAGCCTGGACAGCGTGGCTGGAGAGATGCCCTACGACGGCCTTCCGTTTTCGATCCAGGTCGGCATCGGCACCTACACAGCGCTGATCATGTCGCAAGATGGATAACGTGCCGCCCATCGAACCCAAGGCAACTGGCCCGGAACCCACCAGGACAGTCATGGAGGCAGGTCCCGTGGCGGTTCAGGTCGACTCGGGTGAGGTTGCGGTGGTGGTCGCGCCTCCCGCGTCAGGCGGGATCGACCGCCGCCTGTTCACGCTGATCAACAGCCTGCCTCATTCGACCACCAGCGACCGCTACGTCAGCGTCCTGTCTGACCTTGGTGAGGGCCTGGGGTGGGTGGCGGGCGGAGTGGCTCTGGCGATCCTGGGCGGATCAAAGGGGCGGCGGGCGGGCGTGGCCACGGCGGTGGCTTCGCTGGCGGCGACCTACGTGGTTCAGCAGCGAGTCAAGCCACTGTTTCGCCGGGTGCGCCCCTTCGTCAACCGCGAGGCCCGCGTCGTCGGGATCCGACCGCCTGACCACTCGTTTCCGTCTGGCCACACCGCGTCATCTTTCGCGGCGGCCACCGCTCTCGCGTTCTTTTATCCGAGGGCCGCTCCCGTTGCATACACGCTGGCCACAGCGGTCGGTGTGTCGAGAGTCCACCTCGGCGTGCACTTTCCGAGTGACGCCGCCGTCGGCGGAGTCATCGGGATCGGTATTGGCACCTTTACCGCCTGGGTCTTCAAGAAACGAGGCTGACGCGCGGACTCAGGTTCGATAACCGCGATCTGAGATCCAGCGCACCGACAGGACAAAGGCCAGCCACGCCGTCGCTATGAGCGTGCCCGCCAGGACATCGCTCGGCCAGTGCGCCCCGCCGTAGATCCTGTCCACTCCGGCCGCGAAAACAAGCCCCGCCACCGCCGCCCAGCCAATCGGTCTCGCCCAGTGCGGCAGATACCTGTGGCCGACGCACAACATCAAAACGGCGGCGCTGAGGGTGATGAAGATGAGGTGGCCGCTTGGAAAGCTGGTGGATCCAGGATGCTCGGTCACCCGGAGGATCTGGCTCGGTATCGGCCGCGGCCGGTTGACCAGGTGGACGATGACCTCATACCAGAGGCCACCTACAAAGGCGGCAAACGCCAGCGTCCACGCCCGGCGATTCAAGACCAGGACGAGCAGGATCACGACCACCTGCATGTAGAGTCCGCCGGGCCCACCAAGCCATGTAAGGAATGGGAACGTCAGCGCGAGCGGGCCCCAGTTCGTCGCCTGGACATCACGGTCGACAGTGGCATCAAGGGACAGGTACGGATGCATGATCACGACAGCGGTGATGACTCCGACCGCGGCTGCAGCCACGACGGCCACCGCAAGCAGGGGCACGCTGACCGCCCACGTCCAGGGCGGAAAGAGCCTCTGCATAACGGATCTGTGGTCCGGCTTGGGCGAATTGGTCATCGAGACTTCGCTTTGCACGTTGCGGTTGATTTCGGCCATCACGCTGTACTGGGCCTCCTGCGAAACCATTTGAATGTGGGAGCCGGCAGCCACCGTTCTGGCAGCCAGAGCACGAAGGCAGACCAGCCGATGCCAAGGAGCACGCCGCCGATGACGTCGCTGGGCCAGTGGGCGCCCGCCCACACCCTGGAGATGCAGGTGAGCACGATCACCATCACGGCGAGGATCCAGAGAATCGGCCGGTAGGCGGGCCTGACCTTCGGCGCGAGCGACACCGCGATCATGAAGCTCATCCAGGTGAAGAAGACCGCATGCCCGCTCGGGTAGCTGTAGCCGGTGGTCGGCGACAGAATGTGGACCAGGTCCGCGGGCGGACGCTGCCGCGAGATCACGAGCTTGATCAGGTTGTCGAGCCCGCTGGAGATGCTGCCGATCAACATCAGCCAGCCAGCTCGCCGCTCGAGGACGAAGAGGGCAATCACCGCAACCGCGCCGATCAGGACCTGCCAGATTCCTGCGCTCGCGTTGATCAGTTCCATCGGGTATACAAGTGGGCCCCAGTTGAACTGCTGGATGAACCTGGCGATCGGGACGTCGAACGGCAGCACCTCGTTCTGTATGACCAGGAACGTGTCGATCGCGAAGAGAACGAAGACGACGAGGGCGGTGGGCCCGAGCCAGCGCCTGGCGGTGGGTCCGGGTCGCCCCGCCATGACCTCCGCCGCGGCCTGCTTGGGTTCGGCCAGAGGCGCCGACGCGTCGTGGGGTTGGGCGCTCAACGCGGGAGGATCACTTGAAGCGCGCTCAACTCGGCGGTGATGGTTGCTGGGGTGCGGCCGAGCTGGGCGTTATCCGCGTAGACGCGAACCTTCGGCTTGGTCACCACTTCCAGTTTGCGAAACTTGAACACCTGGCCCTGGCCTTCCTCTCTGTCTTTCGAGAGCACGGCGCGGGCAAGCACGCGCTTGACGATGTCAGTTCGGCTCCTGCCGGCGTGAACCGACAGCTCCAGGTAGGGTTCGACGGGCGTCTTGTCGCTGACGGGCATCTGTGAACCGATGGACGTCGTGTTGGTGAAGACGAGGGACATGCATGTGCCGCTGCCCCTGATATCACCCGTAAGCACGTAGCTGAACGGCCTGGCTTCGAGCACGTGCTTCATGTCCTCGGCGAACGCTCCGAAGGCTCGATCTTTGGCCGACTCGCCGGCGGCGATGGTCTCGCCAAACAGACCGATGGCGGCCGCCTCCAGGAACACCTTTCCGTTTAACCGGCCCAGGGTGATTGGATGGGGCTTACCGGTCTTGACCACGCGGATGGCCGCATCGACGGTCGTGGGTAGGTGAAGCGATTTCGCGAAGTTGTTGAAGGTGCCCATGGAGAGAATGCCAAGTGGGTGCTTGGTGTCCACGAGCTTGCGTACGACCCATCCGATGGTTCCGTCGCCGCCCGCCGCGACGACCATGCCCGTCGGCGTAACGAGCTTCTCCACGTCCATCTTGGGATCGAACTCGACGATGACGCTGCCCGCAAACGCTCTTCGGAGCTTGGCTTCGATCTCGGGTGTCATCGAGCCCGCCTTCGAGCTGAGGATCAACAGGCTCTTCGCCGCCTTCGGCGCGGACTTGGTGGACGGCATGAGTGTGCCGGCGGCGCTCAAGCGGAGCTGCCCATCAGCCGGATCCAGCGCGCGCACGCAAAGGAGTGAAGTCCCAGCGCCACAAACCCCAGGGCGACGATGCCCAGCACGACACGCCCGAACGGCTGGCTGAGCAAGAAGACGAATGCGCCACCGAAGCCCTGGACCTGGCCGGCGTCATGGTGCAGTCCGGCCTGCAGGATGAACCAGCCGACGATCAAGAAGATGACTCCTCTGGCAAACATCCCGAACCGGCCGAGCCCGATCGCCACGTCCCTTTCAGAGGCGGTCATCTCCGCGTTCTTCAGGTCTTCTTTGAAGGTGGCTCGGTAGGCTTCGAGGAACTGCCCCAGGCCGACCGCGATCGCGACGAGGCCGATGATGATGGTCAATGGGCCGCCCCCCGGGTGGGAGAGGATCGTAGAGATCGACTTTTGAGTGCCATCACCCGAGGCTCCGGCTGACCCGACAAGGATCTGGAGAGCGAAGAACACGATGGCGGCGTAGGAGAGTGCGCTCGATACAAAGCCAAGCCTCGCCAGGTAGCCGCCGGCGTCTTTGCCACGGTGCAGCGGGTCGTAGATCGCCCTGGTGAAACCCCACACCGAATACGCCGACAGGCCGACCGCGACGATGACCAGCACAAGCTTCCCGAACGGGTTGCTGATCAGGAACACAAGGCTCCCCGAAAGGTCGGTCGGCTGGCTGCCAGCGACTCCGAGCGCAAGGCCCAGGGCCAGCAGTCCCATCACCGCATATAGGGCACCGCGAACGACATACCCGAGGCGCTCCAGGAGCGCCAGCATGGGGTTCGCGGCTGCCCGCTTGACTTCATTCCGGCCAGTTTCAACGGTTGCCACTTTCCCTCCACCTCCCTGATTTTTGGGTCACGCCCTCATTGGGGAACGGTTGAGGAGGACGATCTCGCCGATTCGGAGTTGAGATTGCGGCAACCCTGGTAACAATCGCAGTAACACCCCTGCGCCGATTGACCCTTTGCCACGCGCTCCTGGGTGGCGATATCTTCGTGCGATGCACCTCGAAAACGCGTCAGAGGCGGGCCTCGAGCGCTGGTTTCTCACGAGTGTCGAGCGGGGCAATGATTTCAGCGCGCTCGACCGGCGGCGTCCAGGAGGGCTGGCCTGGAGCACCGGAAACAGGGTCGAGCCGCTGATCCATGGAGCCACGTACTTTCGCCGCTTGCTGGAAACCGTCCTCGGACTGGGCCGCGGTGACCACCTGTATTTCACCGACTGGCGCGGCGATCCCGACCAGCTCTTGATCGACGACGCCGACTCTGAGGTCGGAGCCGTCCTCGCCGCCGCAGCGAAACGCGGCGTAATCGTCAAAGGCTTGCTCTGGCGGTCCCACCTGGACAGGCTCGGTTTCAGCGCCAAGGAAAACCGCGACCTGGGCGAACAGATCAATGCCGCCGGGGGCGAGGTCCTGCTCGACCAGCGGGTGAGGCTCGGGGGCTCACACCATCAGAAGCTTGTGGTCATCCGCCACGCGGGAACTCCGGAGAGCGACGTTGCTTTCGCCGGTGGTGTCGACCTCTGCCACAGCCGGCGTGACGACGCCGACCATCACGGCGACCGGCAGCGCCAGGCGATGGCGCCGGCGTATGGAGAACGGCCTCCCTGGCATGACGCTCAGGTCGCGATCCAGGGTCCAGCCGTCGGGGACCTCGAGTTCTGCTTCCGCGAACGGTGGGACGACAAAGGCCCGGTCAGCCGCGATCCACTCGGGATTCTCCATGACCTGCGTCGGCGCACGGATCGAAGGGCAACCGCGTTGCCGCCGATGCCGGCCGACCCCGCGCCGTGCGGGACGCACGCGGTCCAGGTGCTGCGAACCTACGCGCGGCGCCGCGGCGGCTATCCCTTCGCTCCCGAGGGCGAGCGCAGCGTCGCGCGCGGCTTTCGCAAAGCGATCCAGAGGGCACGAAGCCTGATCTACATCGAAGATCAATTTCTCTGGTCGACGGAGGTCGCGAAGGTCTTTGCCGACGCGCTGCTGGCGAATCCGTCACTGCATCTCATAGCGCTCGTGCCTCGATTCTTCGACCAGGCTGGAACTCTGACCTTGCGGCCGAATCAGGTCGGGCGAGAGCAGGCGGTGCAGGTCCTGCTCGACGCGGCCCGCGATCGTGTCGCCATCTACGACATCGAGAATCTCGCCGGTGTTCCCGTGTACGTCCACGCGAAGATCAGCGTGATAGACGACGTGTGGGCATCGGTCGGGTCCGACAACTTCAATCGAAGGTCGTGGAGCCACGATTCCGAGATCGCATGCGCCGTCGTTGATACCGTGCGCGATCCGCGCGAACCCACCGATCCGGCCGGCCTTGGCGATGGCGCTCGCACGTTCGCTCGGGATCTGCGCCTTCAGCTGTGGCGCGAGCACCTCGGCCGCGCCGACGGTGACGATCGGGACTTGCTCGATCCAGCCGAGGCGGTGGTGAAGTTCCGAGAGGCGGCGCTGGCCCTGGATCGATGGCATGCGGACGGCGGGCGCGGCGAGCGTCCGCCGGGGCGCGTGAGGCCCCATCCGAGGGTGCATCTTGCGCGCGCGACCCGGATGTGGGCGGAGCCCCTGTATCGACGGATCTACGACCCCGACGCCAGGCCTGCAGCGCTGAGCCGGGCTGGCGCCTGGTAAGCGACCGTGAGACTGATGGGGTTCGGAGTCCCTGAGGCCGGCTGAGAGATGCCCGGACGCGGCCGCCTCTCGCGAATTGGTGCGGCCGCGGCGGCAGCGGCCGGCCTGATTGCTCTTCCAGTGATGCTCGAGGCCCGACTGGCTCGGCCTGGACAGGCCGGCGGTGAGTCCTGGAAACGGTCTCTAATCCGGCGGCGGGGCCAGACGCTGCTGGGGTTCAGCTTTCGCCCGCGACAGGTTGAGGCGTTCGGACTGGACGGGCCGGCCACCCTGAACACGCTCCTGGCCTACCCGTTCGACCTGGTTCGAGTGGCGGCTTACTGGAACCGGATCGAGACGGGGACCGACCAGTTCGACACCCGCGAGCTCGATTGGCAGCTCGAAGCGATCGAACGAGCCGGCAAGCAGGCGATCGTGTCCGTGGGCGCCGTCAAGAATTTCGGTTACCCCGAGTTCTTCGTGCCTCGGCACCGGCTGCAACATCCACTGGCCGAGGGCTCCGTTGTCCAGCCGTCCACGCATGCCGACCTGCTGTCGGCCGCCAGCCGCTTCATCGAGCGGATCGTCGAGCGGTACCGTGACCGGACCTGCATTGTTGCCTGGCAGCTCGAGCATGAAGCGGTCGATCCCCTAGGCGTGGAGCACTCCTGGCGTCTGGGCGTTGACTTCGTGCAGCGCGAGCTCGATGCCCTCAAGGGCGCCGACCCGTCTCGGGCCGTGATGATGAACGGGTTTCTGCCGACCTCCTCCGTGGTGAGGCTGTCCCAGTGGTGGCGGACGCGGGACCAGGGTGACTCGTTGGCCGTCGCGACGCGATTGGCAGACATCGTCGGCATCGACTACTACCCACGGCATGCCTTGCTTGCCCTTGGGCCGAGAACGCTCTACCTCGAGGGCGGCAACCTGCCCTGGCAGCGATCGCTGGTCAAGGCGGTTCTGGCCGGCGCCCGTGAACGAGGCAAGCAGTTGATGGTTTCCGAGGGCCAGGCCGAACCGTGGGAGGCGGTGACCGTGCCCCCAAACCTGGAGCAGCGGGCAATGTTCAGCTGCCGCCCAGAAGATGTGATCCGAAATTACAACGTCGCCATGAAGTGGGCCGCATACGGAGAACCGATTCATGCGTATCTGTTCTGGGGCTCGGAGTACTGGATCCTCCGACAGCGGTCGGGCGACCCCAGCTACCTGCAGGCTTTCACACGGATAACTGAAGAAGCCTGATCGCAGTCACAGCCGGCCTCGGTCGCGGACGGGGCGGTGTCGATTCCCGGTGTCCTCAATCGTCTGACTGGTAGGGGTTACGACCGCGATGGTTTGGATCGGCCCCGTTTCAGGAGGACTGACCATGAATGCGCAAATTGACAGGCCGAGGGGAAGTCGTGCCAGAGGTGTGGCGATCTTACAGGTGCTGCGAAGCCTGGCGGCCCTCCTGATCGTCCTTGTCCTGGCAGCGACGACCTTCGGCCCAGGGATCAGCTCCGTCCTCGCCGGCGAGAACAGACCGGCCATTGGCGATACGACTATCTTCGCGAGCGTGCCTGCGCCGGGGCACCCGTTCGGAGTTGCGGTCGACAAGCACCGGATCTACATCTCGACCAGCGCCGGCGACTTCTTTACGTCGCCGCCGACCGGCGGACACCTGAACTCGGATGGCGAGCGCGTCTTCGCGTACGACGAGGGGGGCGCCCTCGTCAAGACAACAAGCATCGCGACGATGCCGAACTCCAACATGGGCCTGTTCGGCCTCGCGCTGGACGGGAACAGGGGCCCGAATCACCAGCTCTACGTGGCCGACATGAACGGGCGGATCCTGCGCCTGTCCGTCGACCAGAAGAATGCCGTGCCCGAGCTGTTTGCCCAGGTTCCCCCTCAGATGGCCGGCGGGTGGATGGTCTCGATGTGGAACGACCTCGTCTTCGACTCGAATGGAAATCTGTTCATGACCGATGACAAGCCACGGCTGTGGCGAGTCACCCCGGACGGTCAGGCGTCGATCTGGTTCCAGGACCCCAGGTTGACCGGGTTCTTCGGGTTCGCCGGCGGACCGCTGGGCGGACGGATCGACCCCACCGGAAAGTTCCTGTACTTCTCGATCACGGTATCGGCAACGTTCCCCGGCGAAGGGGTGGTGTACCGACTCCCCCTCGTCGAACATCCATCTGCGTCGGACTTGCAGGTGGTTCATCGATTTCCAGTTGTTCCGGGCCAGGCACCACCCCAGGCTACGGGGATAGCCTTCGCGGCGTCCGGCAACCTCTACGTCGCCCTGATCGGCACCAACCAGGTCGCGGTCCTGGATCCCGCGGGGAATGAGATACGACGAATCTCGAGCCCGCTCTTTGACTCGCCGTGGGGTCTCGCGTTCATGGGCCAGTCGTTGCTGGTCACGAACGCCGACATCCAACCGGTCGAGAGTCCGGATCGCTGGAAGGTGCTGAGGGTGTTCGTGGGCGAGAGCGGCCTGCCTCTCAATCGGCCGAGGACCTCAGGCAAGGACGGCAATCCCGCTGACACATCCGACTGAGTCGAGGGACGGGCAAGGGTGAGGCCGAACAGCTCGGCCTCAGCCGGCCCTACGGGCTGGACTCAAGCCAGAAGTTGTACGCTCTGCGGGTTCCCATAGGCATCAACTGGAGGGCTTGTCGGTGGGCTGGAAAGTCGAGGGAACCTACTTCGAGACCTGCAACTGTGTGTTTGCCTGTCCGTGTTCGGTGACGAGCTTTGCCACCGCTGGGACCGAGGATCGCTGCCGCGTCATCCTGACTTACCACATCGACCGCGGGGAGATCGACGGCGTCGATGTTGGCGGCCGCAGCGTCGCGGTCGTCGCCGACGCCCCGGCGAAGATGCTCGACGGCGGCTGGCGTGTCGGCCTGCTCATCGACGACAAGGCTTCCAAGGAGCAGCTCGACAAGCTGGCAGGCGTCTTCTCGGGTCAGATGGGCGGTCCGATGGCGGCCCTGGCCCCGCTGATCGGCGAGGTGATGGGCATCGAGCAGGAACGGATCGAGTTCCACGAAGAAGGCCACAGGCATCACGTGAAGATTGGAAACGACACGTCGGTCGATGTCGAGGATTACATCCCGCAGGGCTTCTCGGAGCCAACCAGGCTGGTCGGCGTCTTTCACCCGTCGAACACGACTCTGACCATCGCGCGGCCGACTTCGGCGCGGATCAAGGCATTCGGACTGGAGTTCGAAACCAGCGGCAGGAGCGCTTTCTCCGCGCCGTACAGCTGGTCCGGCTAACCCCAGCGCGCTTGAGTCAGAGCGTTTCCCTCCCGCGGCCGGCCGCGATCGCGATCATCATCGTGCTCCTCGCCTGCGCGGCAGCCGCCTGGATGGTCACCATCGAGCAGTCCAGCTCGATGGCGATGAGCGTGGGCATGATGGGCGTCGGACTCTTCCTTCTCACGTGGCTCGTGATGATGATCGCGATGATGTTCCCATCGGTTGCGCCGATGACTCTGGGCTTCGCCTCGATAACTCACTCGCGAGGCGAGGGCTATGTGCCGACGGCGGCGTTCGTGGCCGGTTACATTGCGGTGTGGACCGCAGCGGGCCTGATTCCGCTTGGATTCGTTCGGGCGATTGACGCGCTCTGGATGACACCGCCGTCCTGGCTGGGTCGCGCGGCCGGTCTCGTGATCATCGCCGCCGGCTTCTATCAGGTGACGCCTCTCAAGAACGCCTGCTTGCACGCTTGTCGCTCGCCGCTTGGATTTCTGATGACGCATGACTACGGGCGAGGGCCAAACTCGGCGGTTCAGGCCGGCGCCGCACACGGCGTTTACTGCCTGGGTTGCTGCTGGGCCCTGATGGCGGTGCTCGCGGTCCTCGGCCTGATGAACCTGGCCTGGATGGCGGTCATCTCTGCGCTCTTCTTCATCGAGAAGAATGTGCGATTTGGAGACCTTCTGCCGAAGGCAGTTGGGGTCGCCTGTGTGGCTGGCGGGCTTGCGGTGCTTCTCATATGAACTGGAGGAAGGCATGAGCTATGCACGACAGATCCTCACGAGCTCGGAACCCAAATCTCCGCTCGATTCGGCTCTGCTGGGTGATGCCCTCGACGCCCTGAACGACTGCATCCAGGCCTGCATCGCTGACACCGACGCGGACCTGGGCGAGAAGGACCTCGCGGACATGGTGCGGTGCATCCGGCTCTGCCTGCACTGCACGGACGTGTGCGTTGCCGCGAGCGGCGTGCTCAGCAGGCCGGCCGAGTTCGACACCAACGTCGTGCGGCCGCTGCTCGAATCCTGTGTCGCCATATGCGAGAGCTGCGGTGACGAGTGCGGGCGTCACGCCGACCATGATGAGCACTGCCGGATCTGCGCCGAGGCGTGCAGGCGATGCGAGTCGGCGTGCCGAAAGCTCCTGGGGAGCATCAAGTAGCCGGCTTTCGGTTCACGTCTTAGCAACCCGGGCGCTCAGCGGCACGGGGCGGCTTTCAGACCTGGAGTCGGGAGCACGAGCCCTGAGCATCCCTCCTTTGAGCAGCGCTTGACTGCCGGTTGAGCAGTCAGTCCGAACGTTGGCCCCGGCGGTCGAGGAGGCCGACTTTACGGATCGAGAGGAGACAGTCATGGAAGCCAGGCAAGCGTTTCGAGGGAGCGCCGTTCCGAACGGCATTCTGGTCGTGCTGGCGATCTGCGCGGCGGTCGCGCTGTTGGCGGTGGGTATGCTCATCACGAAGAACCTTGGCGGCTCAAGCGCCCCGGTGACGAGTCCCGTCCACGCGGCCCCGGGGACGGTTCTGCGGCAGGACAACCCGGCGCAGGCGCCGGCGGAGCTGCCGAGCTACATCCAGCAGGAGATCGCTGCGAAAGCGACCCCCAGGATGCTGCAGGACGACCCGAACTTCATCGCGCAGTACGGCAACACGAGCAACGGGACCTGTCCGGCCGGCAGTCATGTCGCCGTTTGGTACAGCGCAAGGACATCGGGCTGCGTGCGCGGCTAGCCGACACGATTCGGTACTGCTGCCGGGCCGCCCCCTCTCTGGGGGCGTGCCCTGAGAGAGGGATCCACGATCCCTCTCTCACCCACCCTGTCCAGCAATCTCCCCTGACACGCGCAAGCTGCCCGGCGTCGGCGCGTTACCAGCAGGTGTCCGCGACTTTTCCGATGTTCACTACGGCCCGCACCAGGGGCTCAAAACGAGAGGAGAACGGTGATCAGTCGGTTCTTCGGGCGGCCCAACGCAAAGTCGGCGCAGGCCGCGCTTCGCACCGGCACTCGCCGGCCTGAACCGAAGCAGTTCCCCAAGGGCGTCGCTTGCGGCGCCGGCTGCGGCAAGACGGTTGGATACCGCTGCAGCTACCGGGACATGATGGGGCAGCGGTGCAGCTACTGGTGCAAGGACCACAGCGTGTTTCTAAACGACCGGATTTGGTGCGAGCGTCACGCCAACAGCGTCAAGTGGTTGCGGGCGCGGGACGGCACGATCTACGAGATCGGCTCTCACGCGGCCCTCAACGACCGGTCGCCCAATCTGGTTGGGATCCTGGTGGACGAGCTCAACAGCCAGATGACCGCGTATCTGAGCGAATGCTTCAAGACGTACAAGGGCGTGCACATCGTTACTGACGCCCATGTCCGGACGGCGTCCATTCCGAAGGGCCGGGTCGAGCACACGCCAGATGGCCCGTTGGTGCTCCGAGAGTCGGGCCACATGGCGTGGGAGCGTGGGTGGGGCGTCTACAGCCATGTTGGATATCTGGCGCGGGTCGTCTTACGGGTCACCGCGACGGAGCCACCGGTGGTGCACGTTTACGCCAACGGCATGCTCGTCCTTCGACGAGTGCCGGACTGGATCGCCAATCGCGGAACGACGACCGAGCCCAAGCAGGATCATGCGGTCTTCCGAGGAGCGGTGATGAACGCCGTGAAAGAGGTGGTCCTCGGCCCAGACCTGGACGAATAGGTCTGCCTTCCGGCAGACCTTGCCGCGCTACTGGGATCGACCGATCTCGCCTCGCCATGCCCCGGTTGGCTGCCCGGCGCGGCTCTCGATGAACTCCTTGAACCGGTCGAGGTCGGCCTTGACCTGACGGTCGAGAAAGCCCAATGCGTCGCCGACCTTCTCGGTCATCGACTGCGGCTCCGCCTCGAGATGAAGCATCACCTCGGTTGTCGCGTCAGATAGAGGTTTGAAAGACACGGTGCCCGCATTCGGAGCGCCGCTCGTGCTCCGCCATGCGATTCGGCGGTCGGGCACCTGCTCGACGATATCGGCGTCCCACTCTTCCTTCTTGCCGTTGATGTCCGCCTTCCAGTGGAGGTGGGTATCGCCCTCCTGGCGCACTTCCTTCACTCCATCCATGAACTGCGGGAAGCTCTCGAACTGCGTCCACTGGTCGTACGCCGAGTGAACCGGAACGTTGACGATGATCGACTTTTCTACGTGTGCCACTGATTTAGTGCTCCTTACGACTGCCCATGTGGGCAGTTGATTTGCGGTCTAACTGGAAAAACGTTTGCGTGTGGGACGCTACCTTGCACTCGATTCGCATCTGGCTGTTCAGGTGCGGAGCGATCGACGGCTGCGCTCCAGGAAGGCCCGCTCGGTGGCGTTTTCAGTGAGGGCGATTGCCGCCTCGTATGCGATGGCTGCCTCCGCACTCCGACCCAGCCGGCGGAGAAGATCGGCGCGGATGGCGTGGAACAGGTAGAAGCCGCCGAGGTGGAGGCCGTCGACGATCGTGAGCGCCGCATCGGGTCCCTCGACCTCGGCCACCGCGACTGCACGATTGAGCGCCACCACCGGGCTCGGGGCAAGCAACAAGAGCTGGTTGTACAACTGCACGATCTGCCACCAGTCCGTGTCGCCGGCGGTCGGCGCGTCGGTGTGGACGGCATTGATCGCAGCCTGGATCTGGTACGGACCCGGCCGGTTGACGCGGAGGCATTCTCGGACGATCGCTTGACCTTCGGAGATCAGGGCGTGATCCCAGTGCGTGCGGTCCTGGTCGCTCAGCGTGATGAGATCGCCTTCCGGCGTCGTACGAGCCGCGCGCCGAGACTCGATGAGCAGCATCAGCGCCAGCAGGCCCCTGACTTCGGGTTCCTCGGGCATCAGTTCGGCCAGCAGCCGTCCCAGGCGGATGGCCTCCGCGCAGAGGTCGTCGCGGACCAGCCGGTCGCCTGCGCTCGCCGTGTAGCCCTCGTTGAAGATGAGGTAGATGACCGCGAGCACCGCTCGCAGGCGGTCCGGCACGTCGGCCTCATTCGGCACCCGGTAAGGGATCCTCGCGTCGCGGATCTTGCCTTTGGCTCGGACGAGCCTCTGGGCCATGGTTGGCTCGGAAACCAGAAAGGCGCGAGCGATCTCAGCGGTGTTGAGCCCTCCCAGCAACCGCAGCGTCAGAGCGACCTGGACCGCTGTGTTGAGTGCTGGATGACAGCACGTGAAGATCAGCCTCAGCCGGTCATCCTGCACGGCGCCCTCCGCGGCCGGTTCGTCTCGTGCGTGCAGCAACGCGGCCTGCATATGCCGTTGCTCACGCGAAGACTCTCGGCGGAGGCGGTCGATCGCCCGGTTGCGGGCGGTGGTGATGATCCATCCGGAAGGGCTCGGGGGCAGTCCGGCCGACGGCCACCGCTGCATCGCCGCGGTGAACGCGTCCTGCACCGCTTCCTCGGCGATGTCGATGTCACCGAAAATTCGCACCAGCACCGCCACCGCCCGACCGGATTCCTCGCGGAATACACGCTCGATCTCCGAGACGGCAAGGGTCGGCGTCAGTCCTCGGCCTCGCCTTGAAACGGCCGCACCTCGATCGGGAGGGTGATCGCGCGTGCTGCCCTGCGTCCCCACTCGAGCGCGGAGTCGAGATCAGGCGCTTTGATGATCAGGATTCCACCTACGTGCTCCTTGCCCTCTGTGAAGGGGCCGTCGGTGATCAGCATCTCACCATCCTGGAGCCGCACGACGGTGGCCGTGCTCGGAGCGTGCAGGCCTCCGTTGAACAGCCACACGCCCGCAGCCTTGGCGTCCTGGATGAGCACGCCGATTTCCCTCATCACCTTCTCCAGGATCTCGGGTGCGGGGGGATCGCCGTCGGGCTGATAGATGGTCAGCAGGTACTGCTTCATCAAGACTTGTTCGTTGAGGTTAGGGCCGGCTCGTAGGTGGCGATTATCACGCCGGTCGTCGTTGTCCTGGTGTTCACTAGCCTCAGGGCCGCATACGGGCCGACGTCTGAGAACAGCCGGCGGCCCGCTCCCAGCAAGAGCGGGTGGATCTGCAGCACGTAGGTGTCGATCAGGTTGCGCCGCATCAGCGACCTCACGAGCTCCCCGCTCCCGAGAATCACGAGATCCTTGCCCGGCTGCCGCTTGAGCCCATCCACAGCCTCGGTGGCGTCGCCCTGGAGAAGCGTGGAGTTGACCCAGGGCAGCGGCTCCTCGAGGGTCGTCGACGCCACGTACTTCGGCGTGTTGTTCAGCACGGTGGTGAAAGGGTTGCCGTCAGTCCTTTTGGGCCACACGGAGTAGAAGTCCTCGTACGTCCGTCGCCCAAAGAGCAGCCCTCCGGTGGTGGCCATGCTCTCGGTGGCCACTTTGCCCATCTCCTGGTCGGCGTATGGCACCGCCCAGCCGCCGTACTCGAAGCCCCCGCGGCGGTCCTCATCGGGCCGGCCCGGCGCCTGCATCACCCCGTCGAGAGTCAGATTCATGAAAACGACGACCTTGCTCACTCCATGCCTCCTTGGCGTTCCGGCCGGCCCATGCCGGCCATTCACCCTCTATACGAACGCCGCCGGGCGGGATCGACAAAGGGCGACAACTGAGCAGGCAAGAATGCCGGGCCGGGTGTCTACGCCTCAGGGCGCCGCGACGTGCCGGCCTGCGTCAGATCGTGGTCCTCGTCGGCCAGATCTCGGGCCGATGGCGTTGCGCGGTCGCGAATCAGCAGCGCGGCCGCCGCCATCTCGCTGTCGGGCTCGAGCTCGGGGTCGCCGCCGCGGTTCAAGCCGACCGCGGCTCGCACCACCCCGTCGACGAGGTAAAACCCGACCAGCTTCCGTTCCTCGAGTGATCCCCGCACGACGAACTGGTCCCAGCGGCGTACGTGTCCGGCGTACTCGATCTTGTGGTCGTATTGGTCCGACCAGAACGTATAGAGGTAGTCGTACTCCTCGTTTGATCCCAGCATCGCGCGTGCGACCGACCTTCCTTGCTTTTCAGCGTTGTTGTAGTGCTCGACGCGGGTTCGGCCGAACAGCGGGTGCATGTGATTCGCAACATCTCCCGCGGCAAAAATGTGCGGCATGTTGGTGCGGCACATCGCATCGGTCGGGACGCCGTTGTCGACATCGACGCCGCTGCCCTGCAGGAATTCGACGTTCGGCTGTATGCCCACAGCCACCACGGCAAAGTCGCACTCAATCGTGCGGCCGGCTCTGGTTACTGCGCGCTCGACCTTCGTCTGTCCCTCGAATCGCAGCACCTGGTCGTGGGCCAAGAGCTCCGCACCGCCCTCCCGATGGATGGCAGCCATGACCGATGCCATCTCCGGACCGAGCACGGAGTCGAGAGGCGCGTCGCCTGGAAAGACCGACGTCACGGAGACACCAAGCTGCCGCAGAGACGCCGTCACCTCACAGCCGATGAAGCCCATTCCGACGACCACAGCATGGGCGCCGGGACGCGCGGCGCGCTTGATGGCGTCAGCCTCGCCGACCGTTCGCAGCTGATATACCCCGTCGAGGCTGTCACCCGGAATGCCCGGAGCCCGATTGCGACCTCCCGTTGCGATGAGCAGCCGCGTGTACTCGATTTTATTGCCTTCGCGCAGAAACACTCGATGGGATCTCGGGTCGATTCGCCCGACCGTTCCACGAGTCAGCTCGACACCATGGGCCGCGTACCAGTCGCCTGGCGCCACGAGCCATCCGTCGAGCGTCTCCTCGCCGCGAAGATAGGTCTTCGACAGCGGCGGCCGCCCAAACGGGATGCCAGGCTCATTGGTGATCAGGAGGACTTCGCCGCCATAGCCCTCTTCGCGCAGCGTCCGGGCGGCATTGCCGCCGGCCAGGCCACCACCGACGACGACGATCCGGTTCAACTTCGCTGCGCCGCCCACCGAGCTATTGAGCTTAGTGCTGCAAGTTGAGGCTCGCTGCCGGCACGACACCGTGGACGCGCGTTCCCTTGCCGTGGGCCGATTCGACACTGATCGTTCCGCCCACCGCGCCGAGCCGGTCGCGCATGTTGGTCAGACCGGCTCCACGGGGCGATTCGCTCGCGTCGAAACCGCTGCCGTCGTCGGCCACCTCGAACTGCAGCCGGCCGTTTTCCCTCCACAGGCGGACGCGGGCCGACGCACCCTCGCCGGCGTATTTACCCGCGTTTTGCAGCGCCTCGAGGCAGCAGAAGTACACCGCTGACTCCACCTCGCGCGGATAGCGACCGACACCGTCGACCTCCAGAGTCGCGGCCAGGGGAGCTCGGCGACAGGCCGCGGACAGGGCCTCGCCGAGACCAGTGCTCGAAAGCAGCGGCGGATAGATGCCATGCGCCAGCACGCGCAGCTCATCGAGCGCCGCGGTTGCATCCTGCTGGAGTTGGCCGAGCAGCTGATGCGCCCGATCCGCGTCTCTGGCGGCGACCTGCTCGACGAGGCGGGCCTTGATCGCTATCGCCACCAGGTGCTGCTGCGCACCGTCGTGCAGGTTGCGCTCGATGCGTCGGCGCTCCTCATCCGCCGCCGCGACCAGCCGAGCGCGCGAAGCCTGCAGCTCGATCGCCTGCTGACGGAGCTGCTCGATCGACTGCTGCAGGGCGGTGTCGAGGCGTGCCTTGTTGACCGCCACTCCCACCTCGCGGGCCACCTCTTCGAGGGTCGCGTCGGCCTGGGCGGCGAGCCGGTCGCCGGCGTGCGATCGCTCAGCGACGATGAGCCCGAAGAGCTGGCCGGAATGGCTGATCGGAGCGATGCGCAGACTTCGATCCGGCCTTCCCTCTAGCAGCTGAGGCAGCCACACCTGGCCCCAGGCGGAGCTGGAGACTCGTGCGTTGGCAGCGACGGATTGCTCGGCACCCGTAACCGCAATGGCGGGCCGCTCTTTCGTTGGTTCTCCCGCGACCAGCGTCAGGCGCCCGTCATCGAGCAGCCACAATTCCGCCGAATCCAGCTTGAAGGTGTCGCGAAGCGCCTCCACGAGCTGGAGCAGCAGCTCAGCCATCGGACCCTGGGCCTGGCCCATCGGACCCAGCACCGTCCGGACCAGCTCTCGCGCTTGCGCGGCCAGGTAGATATCAACGTGGCGCGCACTCTGCGGTGCACCGCCTCCTCCTCGCTCAGCCCCAGCTTGGAGAAGATCGAATTGATGTGCTTCTCGACCGCCCTCTCGGTGAGATGAAGATTGGAGGCGATCTTTGCGTGAAGAGCAGGCCCACCAGCGTCTCCAGCACGAGCCCCTGGTCGAAGTCCCTCGCAAGGAAAGTGCGACGTTTACAGCCGAGCATCAAGACGCGGTCAGCGTTCTGACGTTTCTGGCAGCACCGGCAGCCGTGTCGCCTGGAATTGATGGATGACCGCCGCGAGGGCAGCTCCCGCCAGGGGACCGACGACGTAAAGCCAGAGATCGGACCAACCTCCATGGCCGAACAGCGCCGCGCCGAGCGTGGCGGCGA
This sequence comes from Candidatus Limnocylindrales bacterium, assembly GCA_035473355.1. GTDB lineage: Bacteria > Chloroflexota > Dormibacteria > Dormibacterales > Dormibacteraceae > 40CM-4-65-16. Next base: position 14,179 of record DATIOJ010000117.1, on the reverse strand, counting down.
ACCCAACCGCGGGATTGAACGCGGCGCCTGAGATCGGGCCGACGACGAAGGCGCCCGCCGCGACCGTGAAGCCAATGGCAATTCCGTAGTAGGAGTTGCCCGCGGTCTCCTTGGTCGCCGCAACGTTCAGCACGACCAGGACGAGCGCGGTCGTGAACAGGATCTCAGCGCTCAGCGCCGAATACCAGTAGACGCCCGCGCCGGGATGGATTCCAGCGCTCGCGCCGTCGATCAAAAAGGCCAGGACAAAAGCAAGGCTGCCGGCAACAAGCTGAGTCACCCAGTAGAGCGCCAACGTCCGGACCGAGATCAGCCGGCGGAGGAACAGGCCGAACGTGACGGCAGGGTTGTAGTGGGCACCTGAAACGTGGCCGCCCATGTAGACCATCGCTGTCAATGCGAGCCCGATCGCGAGGGGCGCCAGTGATCCAGCACGGCCGGAGTGCGCAATCACGCTGAAGAACACAAACGTTCCCACGAACTCGATCATCAGCTTGGCCGGCATACCGACGTCAGGTTATAGGAGGCGCCAACTGCCCGATTGCGCTCAAATAGAAGGCCGTGACGCAGGATCGCGGGCTGGAGTGGGAGTCGGCGACCGCGCTGGCGGGGCGGATTCGCCGGCGCGAGCTGTCACCGGTCGAGCTCATGACCTCGACGATCGCCCGCATCGAGAAGCGCAATCCCAGCCTGAACGCCTTCGTTTTCACCGACTTCCAGCAGGCGATGGAGAGGGCGCGGGCGGCTGAGGCTGCGGTCACGTCCGGCGGCGCCGTCGGCCCACTGCACGGCGTGCCCGCAGCGATGAAGGACCTGTTCGACTTCAAGCCCGGGTGGCCGGCCACGTTCGGCGGCATCCGGGCCCTGCGCGACCAGGTGATCGACGCGTACTGCCCGTGGGCGGAGCGCATGGAGCGCGCCGGGGCGATCATCGTCGGCAAGACCAACGCGCCGATCATGGGATTGCGCGGCATCGCGGACAACTACCTCTTCGGCCCGACCCACAACCCCTTCGACCTGAGCCGCAACCCCGGCGGCTCCTCGGGTGGCAGCGCGGCGGCCGTCGCGGACGGGCTCGTCGCGATCGCCGAGGGCACCGACGCCGGCGGCTCGATCCGGATTCCTGCCGCCTGGTGCAACGTATACGGATACCGCGCGTCGTTCGGACGCGTGCCGTTCACCGGTCGCCCCAACGCTTTCGCCAGCCTCACACCATTCCTGTTCGAGGGCACGCTGACCAGGACGGTCGAGGACGCCGCGCTCGGCCTGCAGGTCCTGGCCGGGCCCGACCCTCGCGACCCGTTCTCTCTGAACGATGTGCCCGACTTTGCCGGTGCGTTGTCCCGACCTCTGACCGGTTGGCGCATCGCGTACAGCCCTGACCTCGACGTGTATCCCGTGGAGGGCGCGGTGGCGGAGGTCGTGGGCGAAGCGGTGCGCGGCTTCGCCGAGACGGGGGCCACCGTCGAGACCGTGAAGGTTGGGATCAAGCGAACTCAGCGCGAGCTGAGCGACGCGTGGAACCGACTTATGATGCCGCTGAACATCTCGGGCCTCGAGGGCCTCAAGAGCTCGGGGCTCGACCTGATGCGTGACCATCCGGAGGAGCTGCCCCCTGAGTACCGGCGCTGGATCGAGATCGGCTACGGCCTCTCCGCCATGGACGTCTGGAACGATCAGGGCATACGCACAGAGATCTATGACGCGATCGAATCGGTGCTTCAGCGCTACGACCTGCTCGTCACGCCGACGCTCGCGTGCATGCCGGTCAAGAACAGCGATGACGGCAACACGCTCGGCCCGACGCGGATCAATGGAGAAGAGGTCGACCCGCTGATCGGCTGGTGCCTCACTTATGTGACCAACTTTTCGGGCCATCCGTCGGCGTCCATTCCGGCAGGACTGTCGGGCGGCCTTCCAGTCGGGATGCAAATCATCGGCCGGCGCGAGAAGGACGTCGACGTCCTCGCCGCCAGCGCCGCATTCGAGCGCGTGCGTCCGTGGTCCGACGCCTATCGGATCTGCGAGGAGCGGCCCGTCACCTAGCGCGTGTCGCCGGCGGTGCGGACGTACAGCGCGGCAAGCAGAACCACGATGGCGCCGTAGAGGATCTGCTTCACAGGGTCCGGCGCATCGATCAGCGTGAACAGACTGCTGAGGACCGTGAGGATCAAAGCCCCGACGAGCGATCCGGCGTAGCCGCCGTGGCCGCCGTAGATCGTGGTCCCGCCGATGACCACCGCGGCGACCGAAGGCAGCAAGAAGGGGTCTCCGAGCGAGAGGTCGACGCCGTTGATCGCGCCCTCGAGGACGAGCCCCGCCACGGCGCTGAGGAATCCGCAGATCACGTACGTGACGAGCAGGACCAGCCAGCCACGCACGCCTGAGAGGCGAACGGCTACCGGGTTGTCGCCGACCGCGTAGATGAGCCGGCCCAACCCGGTGTAGCGGAGGCCGAACAGAATCAGCGCCGCGATCCCTCCCCAGACCAGGGCGTTGATGGGAATGATCCCGAGCAGCTTGCCCCCTCCCAGTGTTCGCACGATGTCGGGCACGTTGGGCGGCCCCTCGTGGTTCACCGTCAGGCTGTAGACCTGGAGCGAGCCGGCCACGACGAAGCCCATGCCCAGGGTCATGATCAGTGGCTGAACGCGGAAGACACCGACCCCGACCCCGTTGATCAAACCGATCAGTACGCCCACCGCCAGCGCGAGCAGCACTGCCCGGATGGAGCCGTAGTAGGACTGGCTGGCCGCCACGTAGGCCGACGCCGTGATCACCGCCGCGACCGAGAGGTCGATGCCCGCCGTCAGCATGACCAGCGTCTGGCCTGCAGCAACGATCCCGAGCGGCGCCGCGAACAGGATGGTGTTGGCCACCCACGTCGGACCGACTGTGCCGGGTCGGATGATCGCGATCAATGCGACCAGGACCAGAAGGACGCCGATCAGCACGACCCACGGCCGGTCGGCGAGGGTGGCCCGGGGCACGTTCAGGCGGCTGCGCCCTATGTCCGTGGCGGGGGCGCTCATCGTGGCCTCACCCGGCGCTGACCCTCCGGCGCTGCAGCAGCGACGCCAAGCCGCCCACCATCACCACCAGCACGAGCAGCGTGCCCTGGATGACCTGGCCGAGGTTGGGGTCGGTGCCCAGGAGGATGAGGTCGGCCGGGATCTGGGTCAGGATGAACGCGGCGACGATGGGTCCCGTGAGGCCGCCGCGCCCGCCCGCCAGGCTCACGCCGCCGAGCACGATCGCGGACACCCCGCTCAGGGTGTAGATGGTGCCCGCCAGCGGTGAACCGATGCCGGTGCTCATCAACAGGGCGAGCCCGCCCCACGCCGCGAAGAAGCCGCCCAGCGCGTACGCGAAAACGCGTGTCTGGCCGACCCTCACGCCGCGCCTGAAGGCTGCGATGCGGTCGCTGCCCACGGCGTAGATGGCCAGGCCCGTGCGGCCCAGTTTCAGCGGGATCCAGATCGCACCGACGACCAGTACGAGCAGCACCAGCCCGTTCGGGATCCACGGCGTCAGAACGTTGCCGTTGGCGAGCGCGAGGAACTGATCAGGCGCCCCTCCCCCGGGCTGGGCCAGGATGAGCAACGCGACGCCGCCCCAGACAAACGACATCGCAAGCGTCACGACGATGTCCGGTACTCGGGTGCGCACCGCGATGATGCCGTTGAAGGCGCCGGCGAGGGCCCCGCCGATGAGGACCAGCGCCGAGATGAGGATCGCGGTGTTGAAGTCGTGGTTCTTCATGTACCGCGCCGCCAGCACGTTGGCCACGGCCATCATCGCGCCGATCGACAGGTCGATCCCGCCGCCCAGGACGACGCAGGCCTGCGCGACCGCGGCGAAGGCGAGCGGGAGAGCCCCCACCACCAGGGAGCGGACCTCAAACGGCCCGTACGACGGGTGGATTGAGATCGTGAAGATCAACGCGGCGACGAACAGGGCATACGTGCCTAGCGTCCACGCGTTGCGCCGGATCGTGCGCCCGATGTTGATACCGCCCCCGGCGCGAGACGCAGCCACCGTGCTCATGAAGCCGCCTCGATGTCGCCCGTCCGCGTGAGGCCGTGAGCGGCCCTGATGAGGGCTGCCTCTGTCGCATCGTGCGCCGTGAACTCTTCGGTCACGCGGCCGCCCCACAGCACGATCGCTCGGTCACACGCGAGCTGGATCTCCGGCAGCTCCGAGGTGAAGAGCAGCACCGCCGACCCAGAAGCGGCGAATTCGCGGAGGACGCCGTAGATCTGCTCCTTGGTGCGGATGTCTATGCCGCGCGTGGGGTCGAAGCAGAGCAGCGTCGTGAAGCCGGTAGCGAGCCATCTCGCGATCGAGACCTTCTGCTGATTGCCACCCGAGAGCTGCTTGACGCGGGATTGCGCTCGGGTGTCGATCGCCAGCCGGTCGATCGCCGACCGGACTCGACCGCGCTCGTAGCGCGCGTTGATCAGGCCCCACTTGAGCACGCGGTTGACCATTGGCAGGGCGATGTTCTCGCGGACCGAACGCTGGGGCAGGAGGGCCAGTGCGCGGTCGGCGGGCACGAGCACGAGACCGGCGCCGATCGCGTCGTGCGGATGCCGGAACTTGCGCGGCTTGCCCTGGACGAGTATCTCCCCGCCGTCGGGGCTCCGGTTGCCGCTCAGGCACTCGAACAGGTCGGCCTGGCCCTGTCCTTCCAGCGCGACAAGGCCCAGCACCTCGCCCCGGTTCAGGGTGAAGGAAACGTCCTTGAGAACTCCGGAGCGCAGTCCGCGGACCTCGACGGCGGGAGTGCGCTCGACCTTCGGCGCCTTCTCGAAGTCCGCCACCGCCCCTTCGGAGACGACCACGGACGCGGCGGCCGGGCCCAGCATCAGCGAGACGATCTCCTCCTCTCCGCTGGTTGCGAGGTCGACGACTCCGACGGTGGTGCCGTCGCGCAGAACCGTGGCGCGGTCGCACAACGCCTTGACCTCAGGCATGCGGTGCGAGATCAGGACGACCGAGCGTCCCTCAGAGCGCCAACGCCGCGCGACCCGGAACACGCGCTCGCTCATGTCGGCGGGCAGGGCGGCCGTGACCTCGTCGAGGATGAGCAGGCGCGGCAGCGACGCGAGCGCCTGCGCGAGGTCCAGGAGATGGAGGATCGGCGTGGGCAGGTCGCGCGCATATGCGCTCAGGTCGACGTCCCCGAGCTCGAGCTCTTCGATCCACGGGCGGATGGCCGCTGACGAGATGCGGGCCAGGCGCAGGTTCTGCGCGACGGTGAGCACGGGGACGAGGCTCACGTCCTGGTAGACCGACGCGAGGCCGGCCTTGCGGGCGCTCGCGGGTGATCCGAACCTCACCTCCCGACCTTCGAACAGGATCGCGCCCGAGTTGGGCGCGATGTCGCCGGTCAGCACCTTGACGAGGGTGCTCTTGCCGGCGCCGTTCGCCCCCATCAGGGCGTGGATCTCCCCCGCTCTCACGCTGAGATCGCCGGAGCGGAGCGCGATCACCGCGCCGTAGGTTTTGGAGACACCGCGTGTCTCGAGGAGGACCGTGGGGTCCGTCATCGAGCGCGATTTGCCGATCGCTGAACAAAGTTGCAGGGCGTGGATTGCGCCACGCCCTGCGTGTGTGTCTGGTCGATCTTTAGCCTACGTTCGCGCAGGCGATGAGATCCGCTTTGGAGTACGTCGTCCAAGGATCAACCTGGTAGGTGACACTGTAGTACGCGTCCAGCTTGGGGTCGTAGTGACTGGTCAGCTGGCCGAGACCCGCGCTGTCGGTGTTGGCCCAGATCTGCGGGTCGAGGTTGACGAGGTGAGGCTCCGACTTGCCCTGGAGGACGTCCAGGCCGAGCGCCAGGCCGGCGCCACCCACGGTCGGCGGGTTGGTGACTGCCGCGCCCAAGAGGCCCTGGCCCTTCAGGTTGATCAGCTGGCCCAGGAAGGCGTCGTTGTCGGCGCCCACGACTGGCACGAAAGGCTTCTTGGCGGTGTTGTACTGGTCGACCACGGTCGAGTCGATGCCCGAGGTCCAGATGCCGTCAACCTTCAAACCTGAAGCGAGGATGTCCTTGGTCTGCTGCGCCGCAGGGTCCAGGGACCAGTTGGTGAAGGTCATCTTGACGACGTGGATGTTCGGGTAGTTGGCGAGGGTCTGCGTGAAACCCTGGTGGCGGTCCGCGTCGGCCGACACTCCGTTGATGCCGCGCATCTCGACCACGTTGCCGCTGCCGTTGAGCTGCTTGAACAGCCAGTCCGCGCCGAGCTGCGCGTACTTGACCTGGTTGTTGTAGAGCTGGTAGGCGGTCGGCGCGGTCACGCCCTGGTCGACCGTGACGACGATGATGCCCTTGTCCGTCGCTTCCTTGATCACGGGGTCGAGGGCGCTCCGGTCAGAGGGATTGAGGACGATCACGTTCACACCAGCGGAGATGAGGTTGCGCATGTCCGCGATCTGGCCGCTCGGGTCCGTGTTGCGGTTGGCGACGATGACCTTGGAGACGATCCCTGAGGCCTTCGCCTGCGCCTTGATGGAGCAGATCATCTCCTCGCGGAAGCCGTTGCCGGTCAGCGTGTTGGAGACGCCGACGACATATTTCTTGGTGCCGCCTGAGGATGTGTTCGAGCCACCGCAGGCTGCCACCAGCAGCCCGAGCGCAAGAATCATTCCGATGGCCCTTGGCCACCTAGGTCCCGACATCACGCACCTCCTGTTTTACAAACCTGTCGCAGCGGCCTGCGCAGTCATGACGGAAATCGATTGCCTCTATACGCGGCAGATCGTATGCGGCGCCCTCCAGCGTGTCAAACGGTCGTCTCGCTGAAGCCAGGCTCATGTCCCCACCTGAGCGACGTCCGGGTTCGGGAGCATGACGTCGCGAACGAGCGAAGCCAGGTCGGCGCAGGCGCCGATGAACTGGCGAAGCGTCCTACGCGTTGGGGCAAAATCGTCGAAATCGTCCACTGCCAGGCCGCTTTCCGTATACGCCTTCCGGAAGTCTGCGAAGTGAGCGGTCAGCGCCGCGACCACCCTGGGATCGACGGGGTCGTCGATTCGGGACCTGACTTCGATGCCGCTCGCGTTGAGCCTTCGCTGCCACGCGAAGGGAGGTGAGATGACCGCGTCGGCGCCCACGAGCTCGCTCCAGTGCATGTGGTTGCGGAAGGCGGCAGACAAGAGCCTGATCCGGTAGCCGCGGTCCCGGAAAAGCCGGTAGGTCTTCTTGAACACCGCGACCCCAGCCCACTCGAGAAATCCGGGATCGACCGAGATCCCGTCCCTCTCCATCACCACCTTTAGCCAATCGTCGAGACGGCCGACCATGATCGTGCACACCGGCCCCATCGTCGAGATGTCCGCCCCCGAAGCCTCGCGCCGCTGCAAGCCTCGCTCGACGGCCTCCGCGACGGCGACGCACTGTGGAAGCGAGAACGAGACTGTGGCGTTGATGCTCACGCCGCGGTAGGTGGCTTCCTCGATCGCGGGAACGCCGGCGCGAGTCACCGGGATCTTGACGATCATGTTCGGCGCGAGGCGGCTGAAGGCGACCGCCTGCTCGACGATGGCGTCGGTGTCGCGGTACAGGCGCGGGTCGGTCTGGATCGAGAGGCGGCCGTTCCGCCCCGCGTGGGCGTGAAATGCCGGCTCCAGGAGCCTGGCCGCGGCCACGGACAATTCCTCGACCAGCTTCCACGCGATCTCATCCTCGGTGGCTGAGGGCGTCTCTTGCATGAGGCTCTGGATGCGCAGCCGCCAGAAGGCCATGTCCCGCTTCAGGATCGAGACGGCGATCACGGGGTTGCAGGTGGCCCCGACGGCGCCGTCCTCGATCGAGCGGGTCAGCTCGTCGATCGCCGCCGAGTCGTTCCACAGCATGGTCGGCGTCGTCTGCGTCATCTGATGGAGCGGGCTTCTATAAGCCACGCCGTGGACGGAGATCGTCATGTCCACCTATCCTGCGATTCGATCGCGGGCTCATCATAGCGCCCCAACCGCGGATAATCGATTTTGTTGAGGCGCCGCCTGGTCAGGGCGCCGGGGGCCGGCGAGACGCCCCTGGAGAAGTGGAGGGTAGGCCGTGTCGACACAGACGGAAGAGGTCCTCGCGCAGTTCCTGGGCGACGACGAGTTCCCCGTCCACTGGGATTCAGAGGCCGAAAAACAGCTGCTCTGGGTCTTCGACGACCTTCACATCCCGAACCCCGTCAGCCCGATGTTCGCCGACATCGGCGGCTGGTGGCTGACCTGCGACCACATGTTCCGCCGCTTCGGAACGGACTTCGCGGCCGACTGGCTGGCCAAGTTCGTGAACGGCTACGTCTACACGGCCGTGATCCCGGCCGACCACCACCTGCGGATCGACTCCGACCACTATGGCTATCGCTGGGGCGCGCGGGTGCCGCTCACGCCGAGCTACGCGGCCTCCATCGGCAGATACGGAGCCGCCGTCCTGCCGACCTACGGCGAGCACTTCGCGGACTGGTGGCGCGACCGCCTCGTCCCCGAGATGACACGCAACTACGCCTATCTGGAGGCTGAGCTCGACCGAGCCTCAGACCTGACGCTGATGGAGCTCGCGGTGCTCCTCGAGGATGCGATCGACATCCACGATCGGCACTGGAAGATCCACTGGATGCTCAACTTCGCCCAGTTCTCGGCCACGCTCAACCTCCGCGCGGCGATCGACAAATGGCGAGGAAGTGTCGACGAGGCGCTGCTCGGGAGGCTCGGGAACTCGGCGCACGACCGCAACTGGGACTCGATCAAGGCGCTCTGGGAGCTGAAGGAAGAGGTCAAGTCCGACGGAGAGCTCTCCTCAGCCTTCCGCGCCGAGACGGCGGGCGAGATCCTGCAGGCGCTGAACCACACGGCTCGCGGCAAGAAGTTCCTCGCCGACCGCATCGAGCCGTACCAGCGCGAGTACGGGTACCACGCAGTCTGGAGTCACGAGTTCATCTATCCGACGGTGCGCGAGCAGGCCGAGCCGGTGCTGGAGCTCGTCCGCGGTTATCTCGAAACGGGATACGACTATCCGAAGACGATCGCCGCGGTGAAGGCCGACATCGACCGCGCATCCCACGAGCTGCTCGCGGGCCTGCAGGGCGATGCCCTCGACGAGGTGTCGAGGCTCAACGAGATCAACCTCAAGATGGCTCCGCTGACCCCGGACCACCACTTCTACATCGACCAGGGCGCCAACGCACATCTCCGCCTGGTCCTGATGGCCGTCGGCGCCGACCTCGTCGACATGGGTGTGCTCGAGCGTCCCGACGACGTGATGTTCCTGAAGTACAACGAGCTTCGGATCTACATCGGAGACTCCACCGCTATCGACGCGCGCGGACTCGTCCGCACCCGGCGCGCCGAGCGCGAGGCGGCGTTCCGCGTGCGGCCGCGAGACTGGATCGGCACCGCCACGGCCACCCAGCTCGCCGTCCCCTATCTCGGCAACTGGGGCTTCCAGGCCAAGTTCGACCGCAAGCCGTCCACCGTCAAGGGCCAGGTGGTCGGGCTCGGCGCATCGCCAGGGATCATCGAGGGCGCAGCCCGCGTCGTCCTCACCACCGACGAGTTCGACCAGGTCCGCAAGGGCGATATCGTCGTGTGCCAGATGACAAACCCCGCCTGGGTGGCGCTTTTCACGAAGATGGCCGGCCTGGTCACCGACGCCGGCGGCCTGACCTCTCACGCTGCCGTGCTGTCGCGAGAGTTCGCCATCCCGGCGGTCATCGGCACGTCGGTGGCGACCCGAACGATCAAGAACGGCGAACGGATCCGTGTCAATGGAACCACGGGCGTGGTGGACATCCTGTCGGCGCGATGAACCTGACGGAGGAGCTGTCGGCGGGTCCTGCTCGTCTGCGCGTCGATTACCACGGGAGCGAGCGGCGGGACCACTTCCTCGAAGACCTGAACTTCCTCAACTACCGGCTGGCAGGCGTCCACATCTCACGCGACGTCACGCTCGAGCAGCCCGACCTTGTCTGGAATCGCGATGCGCCGAAGTCCGTCGTATACGACGGACAGACGATGACGTTCGACGGGGCGTGGCCGGCCGGACCGCTGCAGAAGGCGGTGGTCGCCCTGCTGGCGCTTCGCCTGGAGGCCGAGGGCCTGCATCCGTTTCACGCCTCGGCCGTCCACTACCGCGGCACCACCGTGATGTTTCTGGGCGGCGAGTCGAACCACGGCAAGAGCATGGGGCAGATCGAAGCCTGCCGCCGCGGCGGCAAGCTGGTCGCAACGGAGACGACCGTGGTCGACGAGTCCGGCCGAGCGCTGATGGGCTCTCGCGACGTCTACCTGAAGAAAAGGGCGGAGGGCACCGAGCGGGTCGACAAGGCCGCGCCGCAAGCCGGAGTCGCGAAGTTCTTCGGTAGCCTCCCCACCTGGGAGGACTTCGACGGGCCAAGTCCGATCGGAGTCGTGGTCGTGCCGTCGATCGACGGGAACTACGAGCCAGGCCTCAGCGAGATGATTCCTTTCGAGCGGCAGTTCCAGACCCTGCACTCGCTTCAGAACTACTACCTGCTGAACGAGCTCCTGGCGCCCGGCTGGCCGATGCCGCTCGTGGACACCGAACCGCTCCGCAGAGCGCGCGCCCAATTCGTCGAGCGTTTTGCCGAGCGCCCCTACTATTTCGTGCGAGCGGCGACTCCGCAGGTGCTGATGGATCAAGTCGACAGGGTTCTCTGAGGGTGCAGGCATTCGCCTACGCCCGGCCCGGGACCCTGACCGAGACCTTTGGCCTGCTCGAGGAGCACGGCACGGGCGCGAGCCTGCTGGCCGGGGGTACCGACCTGGTCGTGGCCCTGCGCAATCGCACGCTGCGGCCCAGCCTGGTCGTCGACCTCAAGGGCGTGGCCGAGCTCAAACCGGCGATCGCCGAATCGGGGCCTTCGCTGACGATCAGCGCCGGCACCGTCCTGACGGACCTCGGCGACGACCCGCGGATCCAGGCGCAGTTTCCCGCGCTGGTGGAGGCGGCGGCCACCGTCGGTTCCAACCAGATTCGCAACCGAGCGACGCTCACCGGCAACATCTGCCACGCGTCCCCGGCCGCAGACACTGCACCTGCGCTGCTCGTCTACGGCGCGGCGGTCAACATCGCGAGCGCCGGGGGCACGCGCCGCGTGGCTCTGGACGAGTTCTTCCTCGGACCGGGCAAGACCGTTATTCAGCTCGGCGAGGTGGTCACGTCGATCGACGTTCCCATGCCAACGGAGCGCTGTGGCGCTGCGTTTGCCCGCATCACGCGGCGACGGGGCGTCGACCTCGCGACGATCAGCCTTTGCTGCCTGGTCGACGCGTCGGGAACGACGCGGTTCGCTTTTGGAGCGGTCGGCCCCCGCCCGTTCCTTGTTATCGACCAGAGCGGGGCTCTCGCCGATCCGGCCACGGGCGACGCCGACAAGGACGAGATCCTGCGCAGGCTGCTGGCGCAGTCGAGTCCGATCTCCGACGTGCGCGGGAGCAGCGAGTACCGCTCGGCCATGCTCCTGGTCATGAGCCGGCGCGCGCTCCGCGCGTCCATCGCGCGGCTTCGGGCGGCGTGATGGCGGCGACCGTCCGCATCCGCGTGAGGGTGAACGGATCGGAACGCCAGATCGACGTGGCGCCCAACGCCACGCTGCTCGACATGGTCCGCGACCACCTTGGCCTGACCGGGTCCAAGGAATGCTGCGCGGTGGGCGAGTGCGGCGCGTGCACCCTCCTGGTGGATGGGCGGTCGGTCAACTCGTGCCTCGTGCTGGCGGTCGAAGCCGACGCGTCGGAGGTCACGACCATCGAAGGGCTGGCCCAAGAAGGGCGATTGAATGGCCGCTTGAGCCCGCTCCAGGAGGCGTTCCTCGCCAAGGGCGCCGTGCAGTGCGGCTTCTGCATCCCCGGCCAGGTCATGGCCGCCCTCTACCTCCTGCAGCGAAACCCGCATCCGTCGCCCGACGAGGTCAGGGAGGGCCTGTCGGGAAACCTGTGCCGGTGCGGCGGATACGTCCAGATCTGCGAGGCGGTGCTCGGCGCGAGCGAGGCGGGCCGCTGAACGTGGACTTCCTCGGCACCTCAGAGCCGCGCATCGGCGGGCAGGCGCGCGTCACCGGCGAGCAGCGGTTCATCGGCGACCTCGGCTTCCCCTCGATGCTGCACGTGATGCTTGTGCACCTCGACGTCGGTCACGCACAGATCGTGTCGATCGACGCGGCCGCCGCTCGGAACTCGCCCGGGGTTCACGGCGTCTTCACGGCCGGCGACCTGCCTCGACCGATGCGACGATTCGGACCGGTCTACGAAGACCGGCCCGTCCTCGCCGTCGGGGAGACGAAGTATCACGGCCAGCCGGTGGCCGCGGTCGTGGCAGCCGGCAAGGACGCGGCCGAGGCGGGCGCTGCGCTGGTGCGGGTGGAGTACGAGGCACTGCCTGGGGTCTACACGGTCACGGACGCGCTCGACCCGGCGTCGCCCCTGGTCCAGGAACCAGAGCTGCGACCCGGCGATCCGCTGAACCACACCAACACGCTGCGAGTGCTCACGCACAGCTGGGGCGACGTCGAGGCGGCCCATGCCGACCTGGTGGCCGACAACGTCTACACGTTCCCGATGGTCACTCACTTCGCGATCGAGCCGCACGTATTCATCGCGGCGCCTGAGGACGACGGCGTCGCCGTGTGGACCGCGACTCAGAACCCGTTCCAGATGCAGCGGATGCTCGCGCGCGTGCTTGGGCTGCCGCTCGCGAAGGTCCGCGTTCACGCTCCAGACCCGGGCGGTGCGTTCGGCGGCAAGCAGCATCCCAAGTACGAGCCCCTTGTCGCCCTCCTCGCGCTCAGCACCGGTCGACCTGTGCGCCTTGCCCTCACCCTCGAGGAGACCTTCCAGGAGGTGCGGCGTACGTCGTGCCGGATCCGCGCGCGCACCGGCTTCACCAGCGGCGGAGAGATCACGTTCCAGGAGATCGAGGGCGACTTTCTGATGGGCGCCTACGCCGACATCGCCGAGCGGGTGATCGCCAAGAGCAGCTACCTCGCGTGTGGCCCGTACCGGGTGCCCAACGCGCGCGTGACTGCGCGCGCCCTCTTCTCCCACACCACGCCAAGCACGGCGTTCCGTGGGTTCGGCACGCCGCAGGTGTCGTGGGCGCACGAGTCGCAGATCGATGACGCCGCACGACGACTCGGGATCGACCGCGTGGAGATCCGGCTCCGCAACCTGGCAGGCCGGGGCGAGGCGTTTGTGCCTGGCGACACGCCCGCGGACGGCGACTGGGCGGAGTCGGTGCGGAAGGCGGCCGCCGCGATCGGATGGGGCACGCCGCTCGAGAGCGGCCGCGGTCGTGGCCTGGCGGTCGCGATCAAAGCGTCGGCGACCACCGGCGCGTCATATGCGATCGTCCGGTTGCACTGGGACGGAAGCGCGACCGTGCTCGCGGGCACCTCGGACATGGGCCAGGGGGCGCGGACGGTCCTCGCGCAGATCGCGGCCCATGAGCTCGGCGTCTCGGTCGGCTCGGTCAACGTCGTCACCGGCGACACCGCCGCGGTCCCGTTCGACCTGCAGACGTCGGCCAGCCGCTCCACCGTTTTCATGGGCAACGCTGTCGTTCGGGCTTGCGAAGACATCCGCAGGCAGCTTGGGCCAGGCGACCTGACCGAGGTCCTCGCGTCTCGTTTCGGCGAGGTCAAGGGCGAGGTGATCGGCGTCGGGTCGATGCGCAGCGAGCACCGCGCCGACCATCCGCTGGGCGGCAGCCCCTCCTTCTACGAGTTCACGTGCACGGCGTCCGAGGTGCAGGTCGATGAGGGCACCGGCGAGGTTCTCCTGGTCCGCCACGTCACGGTCGCGGACGTCGGCAAGGCTCTGAACCCCCAGCACGTGGAGATGCAGGACGAGGGCGCCGCCGTGATGGGTCTCGGCCACACCCTGATGGAGCACCTGATCCTGGACGAGGCCGGACGGATCCGGAACCTTGGCGCGCTGGACTACCGGATCCCGACCACCAAGGACCTGCCGCTCGAGATGCATTCGATCCTCATCGAGAACGGCGACGGGCCTGGGCCGCACGGCTCGAAGGGCGCCGGCGAAGGCGGCCTGATGGCGACGGCGCCCGCTGTGGCCGCGGCGGTGACCGAGGCGACGGGTGTCGTGATTCGGGACCTGCCCCTCACACCCGAGGCCGTCTGGCGCGCGCTCCAGGGCC
>DATIOJ010000116.1:0-16201 GCA_035473355.1 Candidatus Limnocylindrales bacterium | reverse complement strand
AGAAGCCCCGCCGGACCCTCAGACTGTTTAAATAGCTGTCCAAAAGCTAGGGAGGATTTTCTATGGGACGAAAGGGGCCACGGCTGGCCGCGGTCGCGACCTTTGTCTTCACCCTTGCCGCGTGCGGCGGCAACACCACGACGACGCCACAGACGGACGTCGGGATCACCAGCACGACGATCTCGCTCGGCAACACCATCGCGCAATCCGGTGCGGCGGCGGCCTACGGGACGATCGGCAACGCCGAGCTCGCCTACTTCACGTACATCAACGGCCAGGGCGGCGTGAACGGACGGAAAATCGACTTCAAGATCCTGGACGACGCGTACAACCCCGCCCAGACGGTTCCCCTGACCCATCAGCTGGTCGAGCAGGACCAGGTCTTCGCCATGTTCAGCGGCCTGGGAACGCAGGCCCAGACCTCGGTCCGCGACTACCTCAACGGCAAGAAGGTGCCTCAGCTGTTCGTCGCCACCGGCGCCACCACCTTCGACCTGGACTACCCCAACAACAAGTGGACGCTCGGCTGGCAGCCGCCGTACCAGGGTGAGGCGCGCATCTACGCCAAGGACATACTCAAGAATCACCCGAGCGCCAAGATCGGCGTGCTGTACCAGAACGACGACTACGGCCAGGACTACCTCAAGGGACTGACCGACGGCCTCGGCGCCAACGCGTCGATGATCGTCGCCAAGCAGAGCTACGACGTCACGGCCGCCAACCCATTTGCGCAGCTGACGCAGCTGAAGGCCGCCAACGTTGACACGCTCTTCCTGTTCTCGACCCCGAAGGCGTCGATCCAGTCGCTCGCGTTCGTCACCGGTGTGCATTGGGCGCCGACCATCTACCTCAACTCCGTGTCCAACCCGCAGATCTACATGCTCGCGGCGAAGAACGCCGGAGCGGCTCTGCAGAACGTCACCAGCGTCGGCTACATCAAGGACCCGACTGACCCGCAGTGGGCCAGCGACTCAGGTATGGCGCTCTACAAGCAGGTCATCGCCAACTGCGCGACCTGCAAGGTGAACGACGGCTTCAACATCTATGGCGTCGCCGTGGCGTACACGATGGTTGACGTGCTGAAGCAAGCCGGCAACGTCCTCACTCGCCAGAACGTCATGAACATCGCCTCCAGCCAGCTCAATGAGACCAATCCTTTCTTGCTTCCGGGGGTCAAGGTCAAGACCACGTCCAGCGACCACTTCCCGATCATGCAGGAGCAGGTGATCTCGTGGAGTGGCACGGGCTGGACGCTCCAGGGCAGCCTCATCGACGAAAGGGGCACGATCAAGTAATCCGTAGATTCGCCATGGGCGTGCAACCGTACTGGTTGCACGCCTACCTTCTCGTCTACACGCCGCTGGGCCTTCTCGCCGACAGCAAGGTCGCTGCCCAGTGGCAGCAGTACGTGCTCGGCGCTCTCACGTTCAGCGTTCTCTATCTCGCGGCCCTGAAGGCGCCCAAAGAGCAGCGCGCCCAGGTGTGGACGTGCGTCGTGGTGGCCACGTGCTTTGAGATCGTCGGGTCGCTGGTGTGGGGCGTCTACCGGTACCGGCTGCACAACTTGCCGCTCTTCGTGCCGCCCGGGCACGGCATCGTCTATCTCTTCGGCCTGCTCGCCGCCCAGACCCCCGTCGTGCGCCGCTACGGTCGCCGCGTTGCCTACGCGGTGCTGGGTGGAGCGTCGACCTGGGCCTTGCTCGGGCTCACCGCGCTCCCCCTGGTCACCGGACGAATCGACGTGCAGGGCGCGCTCTGCCTCCCCGTCTTCGCCTACTTCCTGCTCCGGTCGCCGCGCTGGCCGCTGTTCGCCGCGATCTTCGTCATCGTCAGCGAGCTGGAAATCTTCGGCACGTCGTTCGGCAACTGGTACTGGATGCCGGTCGCGCCGTGGACGCACATCCCGTCGGGCAACCCGCCGTCGGTCATCGCGGGCGGCTACTGCGTGATCGACGCCTCGGTGCTGGTTGTCCTGTGGACCTACAGGGTGGGCTTGAAAACCATCATCACGAGGATGAGGATCACGAGCAGCCCGAGGATCGGCCCAATCGCACGGCTCCTGTTCGCCAGGCGCGTGTATTCGGGCGAGGATGTATCCCCCGCGTCGACCAACCTGATCTGATTCCGCAGCAGCGGCGTGTAGACGGCGATGCCCAGTGCGGCGACCACGATGAACAGGATCAACGCGACGATGATCCATAGAGAAGTGATGCTCCAGTGGTTGACGAACACCATCAGGAGGCCGGTCACCAGGATCACTCCGTAGGCGGGGTTGGCGATTCGATCGTCCAGGAACTTGATTCCCTTGAGCGCAAACCCCGCGTGACCGGGCTCGCTCGACGCGCGAGCGTTCCAGACGCCGTAGGTGATGTTCGCGCCCACCGCCACGATCGCTGAAGCGATGTGGATGAACTTGAGCAGCAGGTAGAACGAGAACATCTAATCGAGGCGAACCGTAGCGGTTCCGACGGTCGTGCGTTTGCCGTCCTCGTCCTCACCCCAGACCTCGAGCTCGACGTCCTTTCCTTCGACGCGATTGACCCGGCCGCGGCATCGGTAGGGATGCCCGGGCGTGTCCACACCGCGGTAGCTGACCTCGAGGGACTCCAGCGTTCCCCCGTCGCCCAGCCAGTCGGTGACGAGCTGACCGAGGAACCCGGCCTTCAGCAGGCCGTGCAGGATCACGCCGGGCAGCCCGACGCTCTTCGCGTAGCCCTGGTCGTAGTGGATCTCGTAGAAATCGCCCTGCGCGCCGGCGTACTGGACGAGCTGGCGCGTGGTCGGGTGCTTGACGAGCTCGGTAATCTCCTGACCAACCGCGACCTTCATCGGCGGATCGCCGTCCCGCGCAGCTTCGCGACCAGCTCCCCGCGCTGGTTCGTGTAGTCGGTCTCGAAGATGATGAACAGCATGTCTCCGCTCGAACCCACCTTGTCGTAGACGTCGACGACGCGGCCCTGCGCCGTGATCTGGTCGCCGATCAGAACCGGCGCGAAATACTCGAACCGGTTGCCTCCGTTGAGCCACCCCTTGCCGAAGTCCTCCGCGTCGCTGAGGTGCACCGTCGCGGGGCCAAGCGCCACCAGGAACGTCGGCGGCGCCTCCTTCGTCCAGCGGGGGTTGGGGTCGCCGATGGCTTCGACGAAACGCCTGACGTGCCCCGCCTCCACCGGCGCCGTAACCGCAGGCCCGTCGACGCCGATGCGCGTCTTGAGCCGATCGATCGCCTCCGCGGTCGTGATCATCGTCCGCGCGGCAGGCCGAGCACGCGCTCGGCGATGATGTTGCGCTGAATTTCGGACGACCCCGCGTAGATCGTTTCCGCCTGAGCCCACATCCAGCCGTACTGCCAGCGACCATCCTCGATGGCGAGCCGCGACTCCGGCGCGAGCGCGCCATACATTCCTTCCACGCCGATGGCCGCCTCCTGCAGGCGCTTGTCCATCTCGCTCCAGTAGAGCTTGGTCACGCTTGCCTCAGGCCCTGGTGCCTGCCCATGCTGCGCCTTGGTCAGGTTGCGGAGCCCGATCAGCCGGAAGACATGTGCCTCGATCTGCGCCTGCGCGATACGCTGCCGCGTCGCTGCGTCCGAGCCGGCGCCACGGTCTCGCGCGAGGCCGGCAAGCTCAGCCACCGCGCGCTCGAACCTCGCGGCCTGGGCCAGGCCACCGCGCTCGAATCCGAACACGGTCATCGCGATCTTCCAGCCGTCACCTGGCTGGCCGACGAGGTCTCGCTCCTCGACCTCGGCGCCGGAGAGGAAAATCTCGCAGAACTCGCCTCCACCCGTCATTTGCTTGATGCGGCGAACCTCGACACCAGGCTGGTCCATGTCGACGAGAAAGAACCCGATGCCGCGGTGGGGCTCCGCGGCGGGATCGGTTCGCGCCAGCAGAAAGCTCTTCTGCGAGTAGTGGGCGCCGCTGGACCACGTCTTCTGGCCGCTGAGCACCCACTTGCCGTTGCGACGCTCGGCCTTCGTGCGCAGTCCTGCGAGGTCGCTTCCCGCGTCCGGTTCGCTGAAACCCTGGCAGAAGACGAGCTCACCGCTGAGGATCCTGTCGATGTAGGTCTCCTTCTGCCAGTCGCTGCCGTGCGCGAGCAGGGTCGGCGCAAGGAGGGTGACCCCCAGGCGGCCAAGGATGCCCGGCGCGCCCGCTTTCGCCATCTCCTCCTGGTAGATCGCCTGCATCACCGGAGTGGCACCTCGCCCGCCTGCGTCCTTCGGCCAGCCGAGCTTCAGCCAGCCGCCCTCATAGAGCTTGCGCTGCCAATCGCGCTGGAGTTCCGTGTCTTCCTCATCGCGATAGCCGCCCTTCCCGTCCTGTCGCCAGCCGGCGGGAAGGTTGCCGTCGAGCCACGTTCGGACCTCGTTCCGGAAGGCTTCCTCCTGGGGCGTGAAGCCGAGATCCACGGTTTCGAGGATAGCCAAAAGAGGCAAACTGGAGGGGATGGCAGCAGAGGTCCTGTGCGGCCGGTGCGGGGCGCTTCTCACCAATCCGAACGCGCCGTGCCCACGCTGCGGATCGCCGGCTTCAGGCGCATACGCCGCGCCGATGGCGGGAGCGCGCAAGAGCCCTGCCCTGGCGGCGGCGCTGGCCATCGTGCCGGGCTGCGGCCACTTTTACCTCGGCCACAGGATGAAAGGCCTCGCCTACCTGCTCGGGATCGGCGGCCTTCAGTTCTTCGGGTTCGACCTCGACCTCAGCGTGATCGGGGCCGCGGTGGGCGTGCCCATGGAGCTTGGCGGCGGCGCGCTCTGGCTCTTCAGCATCGTCGATGCGTACCGAACCGCCAAGCACATGGAGCAGTTCGGCTACTAGGCGGATCGCCGCCTTCGGGTTGTCCCCTTTCGCCGCCGGCCGTTCGCCGGAGCAGCCTTGGCCCGGCGCCGCGTCGTCTTGGCGCCCAGGGCCTTCTGGACTCGACGTGAGATGGTGCGTATTCCGCGCTCAACACCCTTGGTCGCCGACGACGCGCCCGCCTTCTCGGTGAGCTTCGCAACCTGACGCTGCAGCTGCCGGTTTTTCTTGATCAGCTCAGCCACCATCGTGTTGAGCTGACCGACGAGATCTCCGCCTCTCGCACGTCCGCTGCCAGCCTTGTTCTTCGAACCGGGTGGACGTCCACGCCTCCGTGGGGTGTTGCGCTGTGCTTCCTCAGGTGCCATTTTCACTCCCTTGAAAAAAGAAATCGAGCGCAGCCAGTTTAGCTGCGCCCGATTGGAATCTGATTCAGGCGGCGACGAGAAGCTGCTGTTTGGAGAGGCTTTTCAATCCTTCGCGCGCAAGTTCATGCGCGGGGTTTGCTTTTCGGCTGACATAACGCACGACGCGCCATCCACGCCGACATCGCTCGCGAACTTCGTGGACCGCAACGCGAAAACTGTCGCTTGACGGCATCCGGCTGCGCACCACGGGAGCGCAATCGGTGCGCACGATCACACGGTGGTACGGCCAGCGCGCTGCGGCGAGATCGAGCGCGCCGGCGCAGACGTGCGCCTCGAGCTGCGCCGACCCGCCGATGTGCGAAAAGCCGAACGATTCCGTGTAAACGGCACGACCTCTAACAAAAACGGCCAGGCCACATCCGGCCCGGCCGTGCTTGTCCAGCGCGGCGTCCACGTAGATCACCAGGCACTCCCGCAAACTGCATTCCTCCCGTCGGAATTTTCGGAAGAGCCTAACACGATGTTGCGCGCTTGTCGCACGGCGAGCACAACATCTGGTGGCCGTCGGCAATAACGCCGGCGATGCAGGCCGTCAGTCGCCGGGAGGCAGCTCCGTCCCCATCGCGTGGTAGCCCCCGTCGACGTGCAGAAGCTCGCCCGTCGTCATGTCCAGGAAGTCGGAGAGCAGCACCGTCACTGCCCGGCCGACGGGTGACCTGTCCTGCAGACTCCAGCCCAGCGGAGCGCGCTTCTCCCAGACCTCTTCGAAATCCTTGAAACCGGGAATGCCGCTGGCGGCCAGGGTCGCGAGCGGGCCGGCGCAAACCGCGTTGACCCGAATCTTGTAGCGGCCCAGGTCGCGGGCCAGGTATCTCGTGACCGATTCCAGCGCGGCCTTGGAAACACCCATCCAGTCGTATTTCGGCCACGCATTCGTCGAATTGTCGAAATCCAGAGTGACCAACGACCCGCCGTGCTCTCGCATCAGCGGAAGAAAGCCGCGCGCCAATTCTTTGAATGAAAAAGCGCTGACCTGCATGGCGGTTGCGACGCTCTCCCATGGCGTATTCATGAACTGGCCGCCCAGGGCGTCCGCGGGAGCAAATGCAACGGAATGCACGACACCGTCCAGCCGATCCCATTTCTTCGACGTCGCCTCGAATGCGGCCGCGATGTCGGATGGTTTTGTCACGTCCATCTCGAGAATCTCTGGAATCGGATCGAGCTTTTTCGCGGTCATCTGCGTGATGCTCATCATCCGGCCGAAGCTCGTGAGCAGGATCTCGGCGCCTTCCCGCTGAGCCTCCTGCGCGATGGAATATCCGATGCTCCGCCGGTCCGACATGCCGGCGATCAGAATTCGCTTTCCTTTCAGAATCACGGCTACAACTTTAAGGTTCGGGGCCCGTCGCCACGGGGAGGTCCCGGCTCGACCAGTCGCTCCACGACCCCTCGTAGAGGCGCGCGTTCGGCAGCCCGGCGATCTCCATCGCGAGCAGGTGATGGGTGGCGTTGACCCCGGACCCGCAGTAGAAGACCGCGCCGTTCTGGGCACCGAGCGCTGCGTACTGCGCGCGCAGCTCCTCGCGCGACTTGAACGCGCCGTCCGGCCGCAGGTTGGTCTCGAACGGCGCGCTCAGCGCCCCGGGGACGTGCCCTGCCTTGGGGTCGATTGGCTCGGTCTCGCCGCGGTACCTCTCCCCCGCCCGCGCGTCGATCACGGGAACGGACTCCAGATCGCGGACGTCCCGGAAATCGACCACGCGCGAGCCGTCGGGCTCGGCGGCCCAGAAATCGCCAGGCTCGACATCAGGCACGGCGGTTTCAAGCAGCGAGCTCCACGCCGCCAGCCCACCGTCGAGCACGGCCTGGGCGCGGTGACCGAAGAAGCCAAGCAGGAACCAGAGCCGGGCCGCGGTCGATCCGCCCGTGTCGTCGTAGACGACCACGCGCGTGCCCCGGCCGACCCCGGCCCGTCGCATCGCCTCCCCGAACTGCTCCGCCGTGGGCAGGGGGTGCCGGCCAGGCCCCGTCCCCGTCACCTCCTCGAGGTCGACGAAGACCGCGCGCGGAATGTGGCCGTGCTGGTACTCGTCGCGTCCGTTGCGGCGCCGCAGATACCACCGAAAGTCGATGACCCGGAGGTCGGGTTCGTGCAGGTGCTCGCCGAGCCACACGGCGCTGACGAGCGGTCCGAACGTCACTCCCGGCCGAGCACGCGGGTGTCGTGGCAGAAGTGCACCGCGTGTGGATGCCACGCATGGACTTTCTCGAGTGAACGCGCCCAGGCGACCCGGTCCGCGTGCTGGCCGGGCCACGGCGAGAGGTCGGCCTTCTCGACGTCGCGATATATCTCAGACGTATATGCGGCGTCGCCGATCATCACCGCCACGCCGTCGGGGCCATCCACGAACACGCTCTGGTGGCCCACCGTGTGGCCGGGCGTGGCTACGACTCGCACACCCTCGGCAATCTCGCCGTCGCCGTCCAGCAGCTCGAAACGCGCTCCCGCGAAGTCAAACCACTGCCCGTTGGTGGGCTCCTCGCGGCGCGCCCGATCCAGCTCGGATCGCTGGATGTAGAACGGCGCGTGCTTGAAGACGGCGTTCTGGCCGCAGTGGTCGAAGTGGAGATGGCTGTTGATGACGATCTTCACGTCGGCGGGGCTCAGGTCGTGCTCGGCCATTGCGTCGGCGGCGTGCCGGTTGACGACCTTCCAGTCTTTGATCAGCCGCTCGTCGCCCCACCCCACTCCTGTGTCGACCAGAATCGCGCCCGCCCGGGGATGCTTGATGACGAATCCGTGCACCGGGATCTGGTTGAAGCCATCGAGCTTCGCGAGGTGAAGCCGGACGATCTCCATCACGGCAGGAACGGTGACGCCGCGAAAAGCAGAAAGAGCAGCGCAAGGTAGGCCATCGAATACGCCCACAGGCGCGCCGTCCACTTGCGCCCTTCGAGACCGAGGATCGAGATGGCGACGAGACCGATTCCGAGGACGGTCGCGCCGGCCAGGTAGAGCGCGCCCGCGTAGCCGGTGAAGAAAGGAACGACGCTCACGGCCGCCGTCAGCACCGCGTAGACGATGCTCTGCCGTTTCGCGGAACGCTCGCCTGCCACCACCGGCAGCATGGGCACGTTGGCCCGCGCGTAATCGTTCTTGATCATTTGCGCCAGGGCCCAGAAGTGCGGTGGCGTCCAGAAGAGGACGACACCGAAGAAGGCCAGGGCCGTCGCATCGAGCTGTCCGGTTGCGGCCGCCCAACCCACGAGAGGCGGAACCGCCCCCGCCGCTCCGCCGATGACGATGTTCTGCGGCGTCGAGCGCTTGAGCCACATCGTGTAGACGAAGACGTAGATCAGCGTCCCCACAAGTGCGAGCACAGCGGCGAGCAGATTGGCAAACGCCCACAGCACGGCGAACGCCGCAACATTGAGACCTATCCCCAGGGCGAGGGCATGCCACGGCGGGATCCGCCCTGCCGGCAGCGGACGGCGGCGCGTTCGCGTCATCTCTGCATCGATGTCGCGGTCGAACCACATGTTGATTGCGTTCGCTCCCCCGGCGGCGAACGTGATTCCGGCGAAGACGGCGGCCACCGCGGGCAAGCGCGGATGACCGTGGGCGGCGGGCAGCATCACGCCGAGCGCGGTTGCGTCGAGCAGCGAGACGACGCGCAGCTTGAGCAGGCTGAGGTAGTCCCGCATCCTCCCCGCCTGCGGGGAAGCACCGCCCGCAGGCGGCGATGTGACTGGGCGAGTCACCACGCTCATGCCGTGCGTTTCTCCACCGCCAACCGGGACACTGCCCGCCTCGCCTCGGCTCGTGGCAGCGTGAGCAGCGCGAGCGAAAGCATTCCTGACCACAAGAGGGTCGCGATCGCGACGTGCAGGGCGTTGAAGAACGAGGTATCGGTCACCGCGGCGCCCGCCCCCACCGCAACCTGCAACCCGAAAACGACCAACGTGGCGACAGCCACCCGGCGCAGGCTCGCCTGCCTCATCGCCCTGATCGCAACGTAGACGACAAGGATCCCGATGACGAGCGCTGAGCCGCGGTGCAGCATCGTGAACGCGTTCGCCCCGGTGAAGTCCAGGGCAAATCCACCCCCGCACAGCGGCCAGGAATGGCAACCGTTGTCGGCGTTGCTGGCCACGACCGTGGAGCCCGTCAGCAGAAGCACGTAGGTGGCCACCGCTCCGACGGCGCCCACGGGCCGCAAGCCAGGCACGCCCGGAGAGGCAGGCAGCGACATCACGGCGGTGGCAAGCAGGAGGCCCAGGATGATCATCGCGAGCCCGAGGTGGATGAGCACCAACCATGATGCGAGCTCGTTGACGACAACCCCGGCCCCTAGCAGAGCCTCGCTCAGGCCGGCAACGAGAGACGCGGTGGCAAGCCATGCAACGACCGGTCGCCGCGTGCGCCAAACGAACCAGGCGAGGATCACTGTGGCGACGATAAGAAGCTCAGTCACACTCCCGACAGTGCGGTGCGAGTACTCGATGATCGAGTGGATCTCGGCGGGAGGGTATGGACGCCCATGGCACAGAGGCCAGTCCGGGCAGCCCAGGCCCGAGCCCGTCACGCGGACCACGCCGCCCAGCGCGATCTGCAGGTATGCGAAGAGGGCGGTCGTGAACGCGAGGCGGCGGAAAAACGCGGGCGACAGCACCGTCGCCTGAGTCTACTGACTGGTCAGAGTCGACAGCTCCGCGCCGAGGACGTTCTCTTCCAGTTGACCGACCTGCCTCCGGTCGATCGTGCCGTCGGCGCGCACGAATATCGTCATGGGGAACATGAAGATGCCGTACGAATGCCCGACCTTCAGGTCGGAGTCGAGGAGGGCGGACTGGTGGATGCCGAGCCCGTCCAGGAACGCGATGGTGGCCTCCCTGGTGTCGCCCTCGTTGACCAGGACCAGGCGAGCTCCCGACTGCGGACCGACCATCCTGGCGAGAAGCGGCATCTCCGCCTTGCAGGGCGGGCAATAGGTCGCCCAGAAGTTAATGACGAGCGGTTTGCCGGTCAGGTCCGCAAGGCTCATCCTCGTGCCGTCGGTCGACGTCAGCGTGAACGCGGCAGCCTTGCCGCCGGCCGACTGCTGCACGCGCTCGGGCCCCGCGATCGTCGCCAGCGATTGCAGGAGATCTGCCGCGCCCCAGCCGTCGCCTCCTGAACCGAGCTGGTACAGACCCCGGGTGCTCAGACTCGTCACCAGCTGACCCGGAATGTCTCCGCCGACCTTTGGCACGCCGCGGTAAACCAGCCTGACGTAGCCATGCCGGTCCACCAACACGAGGGTGGACGTGTGCACGTCCCCGCCCGAAAGCTCGACTGAGAAGGGCCTCCAGAAACTGGTGAGCTGCTCCGCCGTCCCGGTGGCGAACGTCCAGCGGGCGCCAACCTGTTTGGCGTACGACTGCAGCACCGAAGGTGTGTCAGCGGTGTCGGTTGTGACCTCCAGCAGCATGGCCTGCGAGGGAAGATGCTTGGCCAGCTGCAAGAAAAGCGCGGTGTACAGCGGGCACGTTTCGTGGCAGTTGGTGTGGAAGGCGGCGACGACGACATCCCTGCCGGCAAGGGAGGCGACGTTGACCGCCCGGCCGGCCTGGTCGACCAGCTCGAAGGCCGGCATAGGCACGAACTTGCTCGCAAGCTCTCCGAGTCCCAGGTTGACGTCGTCGTTGCCCGCGTAGAAGGCGCCTGGGACGAGGCTCCCCGCATCAAATCCGATCAGCAGCGGCTCGACGCGACCTGCGGTGATCGTCAGCGAGACCGGCTCCACAGCGTCGCCGAGCCGGACGGAATCGTAGGCGCCGACGGCCATGGAGACGGCCAGCAGCTGACGCTGCTCAGGCGCCGCCGGCCCCTTTCCCGATACCGATCCCACGGTCGCCCAGGATCCCTGCGCCATGCGGAGAGCGAGCGAGCTCGAAGGTAGAGTCGTCGCCGTCCGGCCGGCCGCCACCACCAGCAGCGTGCCGGTCTGCGGGACCACCCTGGGGAGGTTCCACAGGACGACCACGGCGAGCAGGGCCACCGCCGCGGCCGCCCACCAGGCGAGGCGCGCCCGAGGAAAGCTCGTCAGGCCAGACCTGCTGCGGTCCCGGTGCCTGTGGCGCCCGGGGCCACCGCGTAGCGAGCGGCGACGCGGTCGATGTACGCGGCGCACAGGTCCGCCACAACGCTGCTGCCTATCTGGACCACATTCTCCGCGTTGCTTTCACCGCTATGCGAGAGGTTGAAGCTGCCGAGGTAGACGTAGTCGTCGGCGACCACGATCTTGGCATGCATGAAATCGTGCACCGAACCCTTCGCGTAAGGTGTCGAGCGCTTGGCGCCAAACCGCGCTGCGCTCGTCACCGTGTGAAAAGCCGCTATCTTCCAGGCCGCGCCCGGCTGACTCGCCCACTGCCGCTGAACCTCGTCCATCTGCGTCGCATCGTAGACACCCGCGACGTCGACCTTGCGCTGCTCGAGCGTCTCGGCGAGGGTGCCGAGGATCGGACCAGAAGTGATGACGGGTGAGCAGATGCGAATCCGCTTCTCGGCCGAAGCCAGCGAACGTGACATGGCGTGTACCAGCTTGAGGCTCCGCCCGGGACAGAAGTAAGGCCGCACGCGCGTCCCGTCGGCGAGCTCGGACCAGGGTGACGACATGCGGCCCGAAAGCGCGACGACCGGCTTGTCCCACAGGCCCTGGAAGTTCACCCCATACGCAGCGGCTAGGTCGGCTGATTCCAGGGTCGCCACGACGTTCTCCTCGCGATTCCAAGAATCGTTCGTCCAGTTCGTGGATCCGGTCAGAACGCTCGACGCGTCGCGCACGACGTACTTGTGATGCATCAGGTCGGGCACGCCCGGAACGGGTTTGACCTGCACGCCCGCCGAGCGGAGCTGGTCGATGAACGCCCAGTCGATCTCCGGCGGTGGAGGCACCGGGATCGTAAGGGCGTTGTCCTGGTTGAAGATGAGCCGCACGACGACGCCGCGTTTGATCGCGGACTGAAACGAGGCGAGCACCGTCGCGGAGGGCGATGCATCGAGTCGCAGGTCGTAGAGCGCAACATCCAGCGTCTTCTGCGCGCCATCTAGAAACGCAGCCATGCGCTGGGCGATCTCGTCGGCGTTCTGGCCGCCGTCCGTAAGGAAGAAGAGATCGAGTGGCGCTATTGCGGGTCTCTCTTCGGTTCTCCGGTTTGCTCTCGCGGCTCCTCGACCTGCACCGGCAGCGGACGCGTCGCCATCTCCGCAGCCTCTTCGGGATCGTCGGTGATGCTCATGAGCTTGAGGTCGTCGGGCGCGATCGCGCCGGCGGCGAGCACGTGGTCCTTCAACCACTCGAGCAGCCCGCTCCAGTAGGGCGAGCCAAACAGCACGATCGGGAAGTGCTCGATCTTTCCGGTCTGGGCGAGGGTCAGCGATTCGAACAGCTCGTCGAGGGTGCCGAAGCCTCCTGGAAAGATGACGAAGCCGCGCGCGTACTTCACGAACATGTTCTTGCGGACGAAGAAGTACCGGAACTCGACGCCGAGATCGACGTACTTGTTCAGCGACTGCTCGTGCGGCAGCTCGATGTTGCAGCCCACCGATAGTCCGCCGGCTTCGTGGCAACCCCGGTTGACGGCCTCCATGATTCCTGGGCCGCCACCCGTGATCACCGCAAAACCACGCCGGGCCAGTGCTTCGCCGAGCTGCCGGCCGGCGAGGTAGTACGGGTCGTTGGGCCTGGCGCGCGCGGAGCCAAACACGGTCACGGCCGGTCCGACCTCGTTGAGCGCGTCGAAACCCTCCACGAACTCGGACAGGATGCGCAGCACGCGCCAGGGGTCGGCGTGGTGGCTGAGCTCCTCGATCGCGCTGCGTTCCAGGAGGGCGCGGTCGGCCGGGGCCTGCTCGGAGGGGACGACCAGCCTGCCGGCGCGCCGGCGGTCGGCGATCCCCCTGCGCGCCTGGTCGTCCATCAGGCCTCGGCGGATGTTTCCGTCTCGGGTCGAGGTTCGACTTCGGATGGCTCGGGGCTGGGTTTGTTGTCAGCGACAACGGCTGCAGGTGCTTTCTTAGCCGCTTTCTTGGGCGCCTTCTCTTCTCCGTTCGCGCTGGCGGACTCGGGCAAGGCGGGCGCGACCGCAGTGTCGGCAATCGGCTTGACTGCCGTCACGACAGGCTTTGCGCCCTCCGTCCCATGGTCCGGCATCTCGAGCACCTGGTCGAGGTGCGCGCGGAGCGTGCGCACCTCCGCCTCCAGCTCGTGGACTCGGCGGCGGTGACGCATGTGCTCGGTGAAGTGATGAAAGCTGTTGAACCAGTGGTACACGGTGCCGGCAACCAGAACGATGACCAAGGGTACGAGGGTCACGGTCCAGAGGGGGATTCCCTCGAGGCGGAACAGCGACCAGCCCACACTGACCGGAGTCGTGTTGCTGTAGCCGAAGACCGTCGCAGCCACGCCCAGGGCGAGGCCGAACAGCAGGGCTGTGGCGAGCAGAAAACGCTGCCAGAGATGGCTCAAATCAGGCACCGGGCGAAGGTTACTCCGGTTCGCCGGCGCCTGATCTGTCTTATTCGGGCCTAGTCGAGGGGCTCCAGCACGATCACCGGGATCTTCCGGGTCGTCTTCGTGCGGTAGTCCCAGAAGCCGGGGTTGAGGTCGGCGTGCTGCTTGTACAGCCGCTCGTAATCCTCGTCGCCGATCACGTTGGCCCGGGCCTTGAACTTCTTGCCCTCAGCCTCGACCGTGACCGTTGGGTGGGTCCGCAGGTTGTGGTACCAGGAGGGGTGGGTGGGCGCGCCGCCCTTGGAGGCGACGATCACGTGCTGACCGTTGTCCCACGAGTAGACGAGAGGGGTCGACCGCTCCTCGCCTGACCTGGCGCCCTTGGTCGTGAGGATGAGGACGTTGCGGCCCACGAACGGACCGCTGGTGGCCTTGCCGCCGTTGGCGCGCAGGTCCTTGATCAGGTTGGTGTTGAAATCGCCGTAGGAACTCATGCCTAAGTCATACCCGTTGGCGGCACGAGGTATTCACTTTGCCCGCGCCGCCGGCGTCAGTCCCCCCCGAGCCAGGTCCTCAGAGCGGGAGTAAGCCAGCGGTTCGCAGCGTAGGCCGCCGGGAACAGGAGCACTCCACCGATGGGCATCACCACGAAGAAGTAGACAAATCGCGAGTAAGCAACATCGACGAGGACGCGAGCGACAACGGACAGGACGATGGCGATTCCCACCCACCAGAAGAAGAATCGCCAACCAAGCCACACACGAAGCCGCATCGCGGCGCGATTCTAGCGAGCAAAACACCAAACCAGGTTGGGCTTGGTGGAGGCGGCGGGAGTTGAACCCGCGTCCGAAGCAGCGTTCCCCGGGATCTCTACGAGCGTGTCCAGGATTTTGGTTCTCGCTTGGCGGCTCCTCCCGACGGGATCCGCGTCTGCCAGCCCCGGTGACGGTCCTACCTCAGGGCCGTGGCGCCCCTGCGGTAGCGATCCGGTCTCTTTGACGTCGCTTCTCGGCTCGCCGGAAAAACCGAGGGCGGCGCCCGGGCTCAAAGGTCCGGGGCTTCAGTCCTTACTGCTTACGCAGCGAGGGCGAAAGCGGTGTTCTTGTTGGCGTTTGTGAAACGCTGCGCTGTAACGCTCGCGGCTCTCGGCTCGCAATCCCGAAGCTCAACTACCCCGTCGAGACCGGACGCCCCCACGAAGCTGAACCTGGTCGCCCGTTGATTCTACCCGGTGCGGCAGCGGCTCAACCGCACGTCCCGGCCGGCGTCGCGACCTCGGTAGACACGAGAACGCCGCCGGTCCGCGCCGTCCACAGATACAGGCCGTCCTCTGAGCCGACCCAGACTCCCATCGCGTCCCCGACGAAGCCCGAGAACGACGGAAAGGTTTCGCTCGTGAACGGGAAGGCCATCCCTTGAGCCGTGCCGGGTGATGGCACCCAGAAAAGCTGCGATGTCGCGCCGTCGTAAACGTTGACCACGACCCCATCGCCGACCACGCCGACCACGCCCACATTGGCGCCTGAGCGGTAGTACCACCTCGTCGTCGCACCCGTCGCCAGGTCGCGCTTGAGGATTGCGTTGTCGGCTCCGCCCTCGCCCGGCGGCTGCGGCGCCTTGTCCTGCGGGTCCCAGTACCCGAGCCACGCCGTGGATCCGCTCACCTTGTCGACGGTCTCGCTGACCACCACCTTTCGAGTGGCGCCTGTGTCCGGATTGATGAGCCACAGCCCGGGTCCGACTCCCTCGTACCGCTGGTTCGCGTAGATCCCCTGCTCCGTGTATCCGACCACTCCCCAAAACCCTTGATCGAGCGAGAGCACGCGGTCGGCGCCCGTGCCGATCTCCACGACGTGGATCCGATTTCCTGTGCCCGAGGCGTCGTAGGACGAATACGCGTAGCTCGCGTGGTCGGGCGAGATCGCTGCCGAGTCATAGGCCGGTAGCCACCGCCGCGCGGACTGGTCGTAGTACCCCGCGCTATTGCCGGCGAGCACCGGCCGGGAAACCGTCTGGACGCTGTATGAGGGCTCGCTGATCACCTCGAAGGCGCCGGTCGGGTCGTACACCGCGCGTCCGGTCGTCATATCGATGAACTCGCCTTGAGGCGCCTGGTTCGCCCCTCTCGCGACGACCGGAAGCCGGCATGTCCCGAGCTGCGCGACAAGAGAGACCTTCTGCGGAGTGCCCGTCGCGTTGTCCGCAATCTCGAGAGCAGCCGACTCCACGCCCGATGCGCCGCCCGCACGGCGTGCAAGCTCCACGACACACGAGGCGCCGGGATTGAACGACCGGCCGCCGCAGGTGTCACTTCTCTTGGCGAAGACCGCGCTGTCGACACCTGTGACCCGCACGCTGGTGATCGACAGCACCGCGTCGCCAGTGTTCGTGACGGTCACCGTCTTCGAGGTCGCATCGATGAAGGGCACCACGCGCCCGCTCAGCAACACCTCCGGCACCTTCACGCCGATGCTGGCGATCCACCCTCCGGTCTCATCGCACAGTTCGCGATGCCCGAAGAGCTGGCCGG
>DATIOJ010000115.1:0-3144 GCA_035473355.1 Candidatus Limnocylindrales bacterium | reverse complement strand
CATCGAGTCGGCGACAAGCAGGGTCTCGGTGACGCGAACGCGAGACTTGAGCTGCTTCAGCTCTTCCATCAGCTCGGAGTCGATGTGAAGGCGGCCGGCGGTGTCGAGGATCACGACGTCGCAGCTGGGCCGCGCGGCCTCGTCGAGAGCCCCTCCGGCGCTCCGCGCCACCTCCCCATGAATGGCGAGGACCCCATAGAAGGCGATGTGCTCGCGCTCGGCCAGCGTCTTCAGCTGCTCGACCGCCGCGGGCCGGCGGAAGTCGAGCGCCGCGACGAGGGGCCTGTGACCGTCGTGCCTCGCGAGCAGCGCCAGCTTCACCGCGGTGGTGGTCTTGCCCGAACCCTGCAGGCCGACGAGCATGATCACCGTCGGAGGCTGCGGCGAGTAGCGAAGACCCTCGGCGTTGCCACCGAGCAGCTCGACGAGCTCGTCGTTGACCGCCTTGACGACGGTCTGCGGTGCGGTGAGGCCGGGCGACATCTCCACTCCGACGAGGCGCGCGCGCACCCGCTCCACGAATTCCTTGACGACCTTGAAGTTGACGTCTGCCTCGAGGAGTGCGAGGCGCACCTCGCGCAGCGCCGCGTCGACATCCTCCGGCCGGAGCACACCGCGACCCGTGATCCTCTTCAGGGTGGCGGCCAGTCGTTCGCCGAGCGCTTCGAACATCGTTTCTACGCCGTCCCCTCGAGGCGGGACAGGCGCTGTCGCAGGGCGCTCAGCTCCCGGTCCACAGTCTCGATCGCGCGCCGGCGTCGTGACGCTTCGGCGAGCAAGCCCAGCCTGCGCTCGTACTCCTGCAGCGCTCTCGTCGAGCGTCGCACGATGTCGTGCACAGCGGCCCGTGATGTGCCCTGGTGCTGAGCGATCTCGGCGAGGGACCAATCGCTGCGCAGGTAGAGGTCCATCACCTCGCGCTGGTGCTCGGTGAGCAGCGGTCCGTATCGCTCGTAGAGCGCCAGGGCACGACCACGGGCCTGGAGGGTGTCAAGGGGCATGCCTTGACAGTCTAGCAGGGCTAGAATCGCCTGATGCTGACCGCGTTCATCCTGATCAAGTCGGCGCGTGAGGGTCTCACCCACCTCGGCGCGGAGCTCGCAGACGTGGAGGGCGTCGCAGAGGTGTACACCGTCACCGGTGACTGGGACTTCGTGGCGATCGTTCGGGTCCGCGAGCACGACGACCTCGCCAAGGTCGTGACCCAGCATTTGACCCGTCTGACCGACATCCAGCGAACCCAGACGATGGTCGCGTTCCAGCAGTTCTCGGCGCACGACCTCGAGGCGATGTTCGGCCTCGGGCTGGAAGACAAGCAGGCCTGAGCGACCTCCTCCCCGTCGCGTTGCGCGCCGCGCGGGCGGGCGCGGCCGTGCTGCGGGCCGGCGGGCTTCCCAAGCCAGGCGCGGCGGCCGAGGTCAAGGGGCTGGGCGATTACGTCACGGCCGCGGACCGCAACTCCGAGGCCGCCATCCTCGAGGTCCTTGCGCGCGAGGCGCCTGGCATCCCCGTGCTGGCCGAGGAGCGAGGCGGCCTGCGCGCCTCGACGATGTGGGCCGTCGACCCGCTCGACGGCACGACCAACTTCACGCGCGGGTTCGCCACGGCGGCCGTGTCCGTCGGCCTCCTCGAGCAGGGCCGACCCGCGGTGGGCGTGGTGATCGCGCCGTTTCTCGATCTCGAGTTCGCGGTGTCGCGCGGCTCGGGTGCTTTTCTAAATCGCGAGCCTCTGCAGCGGTTGCGGCGCGTCGATCCGTCGCGCGCGATCCTCGCGACGGGTTATCCATTTCGTAACAAGGCCCGACTGCCGCGATACCTGCGCGTGATGGAGCCCGTGCTCGAGCGGTTCGAGGACATCCGCAGGACGGGCGCGGCGGCGCTGGATCTCGCCTGGACCGCGGCCGGGACGTTCGACGGCTACTTCGAGCTCAGCCTCAAGACGTGGGACCTGGCCGCGGGCGCTGCGCTCGTGATGGAGGTCGGCGGGGTGGTGTCTGATTGGTCGGGCGGCGACGCCTGGATCGAGAGCGGTGATGTGCTGGCCGCCTCGCCGGCCGTGCACGAGGCGCTCTTAGAGATCGCCGCGAAGACGGCGGAGGGGTAGCGCAACGAGGGAACGCCACTGCTGCCGCAGGGCGAGTCCGGTGGGCACGGAGCGCGTCTGGTCGAGGCGGCGGGGGGAGGTCGCTTGCTGTTCGATCGCGGTCCGGAAGTCGCCTTCGTAGTCGGTGACCGCGCGCCCGATGTCGTGGCTGCCGAAGTGGCAGTCGCTGCCGCCCACGGCGGCGCCGAGCCTCGCCCTGTGCTGGGCGTAGAAGGCGTCCAGCTGCCGGCGCCGGCGATTGCCGATGGGGACGGTGAAGACGATCTCGATTCCGTCGAGCTTGGTGGTCTCGATGAGTTTTTGCAGCATGCCGGGCTGGATCGAGCCGAAGTAGACGGGCATGAATGGGTGTGGCACGATCGCGAGCCCGCCCTGGTCGTGGATCGCGTCCACGGTGTCGGCGAGGGACATGCCGCGCTTGACGGGTTTGGTCAGGAACCAGCCGATGAGGTGGGTCTGGGCGGGCCAGGCGGTGGTGACCTCCTGACCGGGGACGACGGCGAGGCCCTTGTCCTCGCCGCGCTGTCTGGTTTCGTTGACGGCTTCCATCGTGTCGTGGTCGGTGACGGCGATGAGGTCGAGGTGGGCGTTCAGGGCGGCGTCGACCAGCTGGGCGGGGGTGACCATGCCGTCGGAGGAGAGGGTGTGGCAGTGGGGGTCGGCTCTCGGCATTTGTTTCATTGTCGGGGAAGGGACTGGGAAGGGGTGGAAGGGGTGGGTTTGGGCTGCTATCACAGGGTCTGATTGTTGCTCGGTGTCTTGATTATTTACTTGACTGACGTACACTTGTTTGGTAGACTTTTCGCATGCTCCCGCTCGCCCTCTCACCAGACGAGAAGGCCGACTTCCTGGTCTGCTGGCGGCAGGCCATCGACAAGATGGAGCTGGAGTTCTCCCAGGCTGCGGCCGACTTGGCCCAGGAGGGTCACTGGGATCGGGTAGGCGATAACAGCCCGATCGACTGGATGCGCTTCCACTGCCACATGACCTCCAACGCTGCGGCCGATCGGATCGCGGTCGGGGAGCGGGCCTCGGAGCTC
>DATIOJ010000114.1:0-4614 GCA_035473355.1 Candidatus Limnocylindrales bacterium | reverse complement strand
CCGCGGATGACGGAGGGGAACGTCACGCGACCTCGGCCGGGAGGTGCTTCAGCACCTCGCTCGGGTGCGTGATCACCCCGGCGACCGCGCTCGCCGCGGCCACCGCTGGATTCGAGAGGTACACCTGAGCCTTCGGGTGTCCCATCCGGCCGGGGAAGTTGCGGTTGGTGGTGCTGAGGCACACCTCGCCCTCACCGAGCACACCCATGTGCCCACCCAGGCACGCGCCGCACGTGGCGGTCGTCCACGCCGCACCGGCGGCGAGGAAGGTGCCGATCAAACCTTCTCGCTCGGCCTGGATGGCCACCTGGTGCGAGGACGGCGTGATGATGAGGCGCACGCCGGGCGCGACCTTGTGGTTCTCGAGCACGGCCGCGGCACGGCGCAGGTCGGTGATGCGCGAGTTCGTGCACGAGCCGATGAACACCTGGTCGAGCCTCGTGCCGGCCACCTCTGACAGCGGCGCGTAGTTGTCCGGCGACATCGGCTTGGCGACTCCGAGTTCGACCTTCTCGACGTCGAACTCGAAGACCTTCTCGTACGCCGCGTCGGGGTCCGAGGTGACGGGCGTGTAAGGACGCTTCGCGCGCCCGTCGAGGTACTCCTTCGTGACCTCGTCGAACTCCATGATCCCGTTCTTCGCGCCCGCCTCGATCGCCATGTTGGTCATGGTCAGCCGCGCCTCCATGTCGATGTGGCGCAGGGCCTCGCCGGTGTGCTCCATCGCCTTGGAGCGCGCACCGTCGACGCCGATCTGTCCGATGACGTAGAGGATCAGGTCTTTCGCCTCCACCCACTCTTTCAGACGGTGGTGGTAGACGAACTTCAGCGTCTCGGGGACGCGGAACCAGAGCTCGCCGAGCGCCATCACGCACGCGAGGTCGGTAGATCCGATCCCGGTTGCGAAGTTGTTCAGCGCTCCGTAGGTGCACGAATGCGAGTCGGCTCCGACCACAAGCTCGCCGGGCAGGACGAGGCCGTTTTCCGGCAGCACCGTGTGGCAGATGCCACCCTGCCCCACCTCGAAGTACCACTTGATCCCCATCTGCTGCGAGAACTCGCGCGTGAGCCGGCCGAGAGTCGCGCTCGCGGCGTCTTTGGCCGGCTGGAAGTGGTCCTGCGTCACGGCCACGCGGTCCGGGTCCCAGATCTTGTCCGCCCCCATCTGCTCGCGCATAATCTTTCCGGCGGGAGGAATGGTCAGGTCGTGGCCCATCGCGAAGTCGACCTTGGCCAGGACGAGGTCGCCGGGGCGCACGCTGTCGCGGCCGGCTCCCCGGGCCAGGATCTTCTCGGTCATCGTCATTGCCATTGAGCTATCTAGTCCCCCAGCCTTCTCGCCACCGCATCACCGACCTGTCGGGTCGAAAGGCTGCCGCCGAGATCGCGCGTGCACTCGCCTGCGCGGATGGCCGATTCGACCGCACCCTCGATCGCGTTCGCCATTTCGGTTTGACCCAGGTGTCTCACCATCATAGAAGCGCTCAAAATCGCCCCGATCGGGTTGACGACGCCCCGACCCGCGATGTCGGGCGCGGTCCCGTGGACGGGCTCGAAAAGGCCCCGCCTGGTTTCGGGGTTGATGTTGCCCGACGGCGCGATGCCCATCCCGCCGATCAGCTCGGCCGTGAGGTCGGAGAGGATGTCGCCGAAGAGGTTGCCGGTCACGATGACGTCGAACTGCGTCGGGTCGCGAACGAGCTGCATCGCGGCGGCGTCCACATATAGATGACGCGTCTTGATGTCCGGGTGCTTGGCGGCCACCACCTTCCACTGCTGCTGCCAGAGCGCCCCGGCGTGTGTCATCGCGTTCGACTTGTCGACCATCACGACCTCGCGCTTTGCCGTCTGGAATGCGTACTCGATGATCCGGGTCACGCCGACGTACGTGTTGAGGTCCTCCTGGATGGCCACCTCCTGCACGGTGCCTTTCTTGAACCTGCCCCCCATGCCGACGTACAGGCCCTCTGTGTTCTCGCGAACGATGAGAAGGTCGATCCCTCTCCTGTCCTCGCGGCGGAGCGGTGACAGGCGGTCGTCGTAGAGCCGGGCCGGACGGAGGTTGACGTAGAGGTCGAGCTCGAAGCGGAGCCGGAGCAGGACGCCGGCGAGGTACGCGGCGTCGTTGACGCGCGGGTCGCCGACGGCGCCGAACAGGATCGAGTCGGCTTTCTCGAGCTCCTTCCACGTCGCTGCCGGGATCGGCTCGCCGGTGCGCATGTACTGGTCGGCGTTGACGTCGTATTCCTGGAAGTCGTAGTCCGCGCCTGCGGCCTTGAGGACCTTGATCGCCTCGGGGACGACCTCTTTGCCGGCGCCGTCGCAGGGCAGCACGGCGATCTTCTTGCTCATCCTTGCGTCGAGACCGCCTCTGGCTCGCGTTCGCGGAGCTTGTACCGCTGGATCTTGCCGGTCACGGTCTTCGGCAGCTCGGTGACGAACTCGATCAGGTGCGGGTACTGGTAGCGCTGAAGGCGCGACTTGCAGTGCTCCTGCAGCTCGACGACGAGCGCGTCTCCCGTCGTGGCGTCCTGTTTGGCGATGACGAACGCCTTGATCCTGGTGAACCCATCCACGGTGACGCCGACCACGGCACTCTCGTTGACCGACGGATGCTCGAGCAGCACGGACTCGATCTCGATCGGCGAGACCCACAGCCCGCTGACCTTGATCATGTCGTCGCTCCGGCCCTCGTACCAGAAGAAGCCTTCGTCGTCGACCCGGTAGCGGTCGCCGGTGAAAAACCACTCGCCGAGGATTGAGCGCTTCGATTTCTCGTGCTGCGCCCAGTAGAGCGCGAGCGCGCTGTCGCCCTTGACGTAGAGGTCGCCTGCCTCGCCTGGTGGCACGGGCTTGCCTTCGTCGTCGAGGACCTTCAGCTCGTAGCCGGGAACTGGTTTGCCGCTGCTGCCGGGCCGCACGTCGTCGAGCCGGTTGGAGCAGTAGATGTGCAGCATCTCCGTCGAGCCGACGCCGTCGAGGATGGTGAGGCCGAATGCGTCCTTCCAGCGGCGCCAGACCTCGGCGGGCAGGGCTTCGGCCGCCGCGACGCAGTGCCGGATGGATTTGAGGTTGCGCTGCTTCGCGCCCTCGAAGTTGAGGATCGCGTTGTAGAGCGTGGGCGCGCTGAAGAAGAGGGTGGGCTTTTGCTTCTCGATGGTGTCGAGCACCGTCGCCGGCGTGTGGCGCCCCGCGTGGAGGACCGTGCTCGCTCCGACCCAGTAGGGAAACGTGAGGTTGTTGCCGAAACCGTAGGCGTGGAAAAGGCCGGTGGTCGAGAAGGTGGTGTCCTTCTCGGTAATGCCGAGGACCTTCTCGGCGTAGGTGACGCACGTGTAGGGGATGTCGTGCTGGAGGTGGACGACGGCTTTCGGCTTGCCGGTGCTGCCGGAGCTGTAGAGCCAGAAGGCCATGTCGTCTTTGCGCGTGGGAGCGGGCGCGATGTCGCCGCCGGGCTGGAGGTGGTCCGCGCGAATGAGGTTCGGTTTGTGGTCTGACCGCTCTGCCGCCTGCTTGAGCTTTTCTTCGCTCGTGCCATCTACCACGATGACTCTCGCGAGCGAGTCCTGGATGTAGTGGTCGTAGTCCTCGCTCCTCTGGAGGAGGGGATTGACCGGGACAGGGATGGCGCCGATCCGGATCGCGCCCAGGAAGGAGGCGACCCAGCCTGCGGTGTCGAAGCCGACGATCAGGATGCGCTCCTCGCGTCTGACACCGGCGTCGAGGAAGGCGCGGGCGGCCCCGAGCGCTAGGCTGTGGAGGGCGCGGTAGGTGACGTCGCCGGTGGCGGAGTGGATCGCGACCTTGGCGTCGCGGCCGGCTTCGAGGTTGCGGTCGAGCAGGTCGGCGCCGACGTTGTAGCGCTCCGGCAGGTCCACTGCATCGCCAATCTTGGCATGAAGGGCGAGAGGACTGGGAAGAGGGCGATGCAGGAGCGTCTTGGTTGCTGGCGGAGGCGCGTGGTTGAAGTGAATTCTTGTTAATCAGACTTGACTACGAAATTTTGTTTGGTACAATTCTCTCATGCTCCAGCTGGCTCTCTCTCCAGACGAGAAGGCCGACTTCCTGGTCTGCTGGCGGCAGGCCATCGACAAGATGGAGCTGGAGTTCTCCCAGG
Organism: Candidatus Limnocylindrales bacterium; assembly: GCA_035473355.1. Classification (GTDB taxonomy): domain Bacteria; phylum Chloroflexota; class Dormibacteria; order Dormibacterales; family Dormibacteraceae; genus 40CM-4-65-16. The sequence continues at coordinate 497 of DATIOJ010000114.1, read as the reverse complement.
CTGCGGCCGACTTCGCCCAGGAGGGTCACTGGGATCGGGTAGGCGATAACAGCCCGATCGACTGGATGCGCTTCCACTGCCACATGACCTCCAACGCAGGGGCCGATCGGATCGCGGTCGGGGAGCGGGCTGCTGAGCTGCAGGAGAGCATCCAGGCCATGAACGAAGGCGAGATCGGCTTCGCCCACCTGATCGTGATGACGCGGACGGCGGATGCGGTGGGCAAGGCCTTCGACGAGTCGAAGCTCCTCCAGCTGGCGAGGGAGAACTCGCCCGGCAAGTTCCACTTCAAGTGCATGCACTACCGCCACTCGGTCGACCCCGGGGCTTATGCCAGGAATCAAGCGGCGCTGACGGAGACCCGCGGGCTGCAGCTGAGCACGGCCGAAGACGGCTTCCTGCTCATCAATGGCGCCCTCGACCCGGTCGGCGGAGCGGTGCTCCGGACGGCGCTCGAGCCCCTGGCTCGGAAGTCGGGCGAACATGACGACCGCAAC
>DATIOJ010000113.1:0-16377 GCA_035473355.1 Candidatus Limnocylindrales bacterium | reverse complement strand
AGCCAACCCGCCGGCCGAGCCCCCGCCCCCAGGCCTTCACCTCCCCGCTTGCCGGGGAGGTCGGCCGCCGGCGGCGGCCGGAAGGGGGCGTCCCCTACTTCAGCTCGGCGGTCGCCCCGGCTTCCTTCAGGCGCGCGACGGCCTTCTCGGCGTCAGCCTTCGACACGTTCTCGAGCACCGGCTTCGGCGCCGCGTCGACGAGGTCCTTCGCCTCCTTAAGGCCGAGCTGCGTAAGCTCGCGGACCGCCTTGATCACGTTGATCTTGCTGTCCCCGACCGCGGTCAGCGTCACGGTGAACTCGGTCTGCTCCTCTTCCGGAGCCGCCGCCTCGCCGCCCGCCGGGCCGGCCACCGCCGCGACCGCCACCGGGGCCGCCGCCTTGATGCCGAACTCGTCCTCGATGGCCTTCACGGCCTCGACGACGTCGAGGATGCTCCACTCCTTGAGCGCCTCTACGAAATCCTTGGGTGTGATCTTGGTCGCCGCCATCTACGCTGCCTCCAATTTGGTCTTGTACGCGTCCAGCACTCCTGCGAGCTGCTGAAGCGGGGTTTGCATGATCGCGAGAAGCTGGCCCACGGGTGACTGCAACGTGCCCAGGAGCTGGGCCAGCAGGATCTCGCGGGACGGCAGGTCGGCCAGCTGCTTGACCTGGTCCGGCGAGAAGACGCGGCCCTCCACGAGGCCGCCCTTGACGTCGAGCTTCAAACGGGTCGCCCGGACGAAATCGTTGATCAGCTTCGACGGCACGCTCAGATCGTCGTACCCGAAAGCGATCGCGACCGGCCCCTCGAGCTCTTTCTCCAACGCGGGCACGCCCGCCGCTTCGGCGGCGCGCCGGGCCAGCGTGTTCTTGACGACGCGGTACTCGACATCGCCCGTGCGCAGCCTGCTGCGCAGCTCCTGCATCTGGCTCACGGTCAGGCCCCGGTAGTCGGTCAGGACCGCCACCTTGGCCCTCTTCAGCTTTTCGGCCAGCAGGTCGACCTGCTCCGCCTTCTGCTCCTTGCGCGCTCTCGGCAAATGAAAAATCCTCCCTGCCCACATGTCCAACACAAGGCAGGAAGGATGGATGTCCTTCACTTACGGATTGCCTCGGTAGGAAATTAAGCCGGCTCGCGCCGGCGCCTACGGTCTAGGGCAGGAGTCGCATTATACGGAGTTCGTTTTCAACCAATCCTCGCGGAGCAGCTCGGTGAGGATCAGGTCACGCCATTCGCCGTCGACGAACTGGTCTTTCCGCCATCGCCCCGCCTCTCGATAACCGGCAGCCTTCTGGGCGCGCGCGCTAGCCGCATTGCCCTCGATGTACGCGGACTTGAGCTTGCGGAGCGGCAGCTGCATGAACGCATACCGCGCCCGGAGCTGCATCAGCTCGCGCGCGAGGCCCTTGCCCCAAACAGTCCTATCACCGATCACGGTTCCGGTCTTGCCGGACCCATGCTTCCAATCGATCTCGACGATGCTGGTGCCACCGACTATGCGGCCCTCATGCTCGACCACCCATTGAATGTGATTCGGGTCCCGGGCCACGTTCTCGAGCCACGCCTTCTCCTCATCGATCGACGGAGGATTGTCCCGCTTGATGAAGCGCGTCACCTCGAGGTCCTCGAACCAGGCGATCATGGCGGCCGCGTCTTCAGGACGAGGCGGTCGCAGCCGGACGAGCTTGCCCTTGAGGACGGGCCCGTACATGGCCCGAAAGACTAACCCGCGACGTGCAGCTTGGCGGCTTCCCTCACGTCGACCGGCACCGACGGCCCCTGAGTCGAGGTCAGATAGAACGTCCTCAGGTACTGGCCCTTCGAGGCCGACGGCTTGTTACGAATGAGCGCATCGACCAGTGTCGTCAGGTTCTGGTGCAGCGCGCCCTGGTCGAACGAGACCTTCCCGATCGGCACGTGCACGATCCCGAACTTGTCGGTGCGGAACTCCACCTTGCCGCCCTTGGCCTCGCGGACCGCGCGCCCGACGTCGTTGGTCACCGTGCCCGACTTGGGGTTCGGCATCAGGCCGCGCGGGCCCAACGTCTTGCCCAGCGGTCCGACCTTGGCCATCAGGTCGGGCGTCGCGATCGCCGCGTCGAACTCGGTCCACCCGTCGGCGACCCTCTTGACCAGCTCGTCGCCACCGACGATGTCGGCGCCGGCCTCCTGCGCCTCGCGGGCCTTCTCACCCACGGCGAAGACGGCGACGCGGACTTTCTTGCCAGTTCCGTTCGGCAGCACGACCGAGCCGCGGACCATCTGCTCCGCGTGTCGCGGGTCGACTCCAAGGCGGATGTGCGCCTCCACCGTGGCGTCGAACTTCGAGATCGAGGTCTCGCGCACCATCTGAACCGCCGCCTCCGGCTCCAGGCCGCCGTCGCCGTTGCTGGCGAGGGCCGCCTCAACCTTCTTGGCGGCCTCGATGTACTTCTTTCCCCTCTTCTTCGGCATCAGTCCACCACCTCGAGACCCATGGAGCGGGCCGTGCCTTCGATCATCTTCATCGCCTGGTCGGCGTCATAAGCGTTGAGATCCTTGCCTTTGACGTCGACGATCTGGCGGACCTGGGAACGCGTCACGCGTCCGACCTTTTCGCGGTTCGGCTTCGCCGATCCCTTGTCCACGCCGGCGGCGCGCTTCAGCAGCTGGACCGCGGGCGGAGTCTTGAGCACGAACGTGAACGAGCGGTCTTCGAAGATCGTGATCAGCGCGGGTACGACGTCGCCGGCCTGCGCCTGCGTGCGCTCGTTGTAGGCCTTGGTGAACTCCATGATGTTGATTCCGTGCGGGCCCAGCGCCGTGCCTACGGGCGGTGCGGGCGTCGCCCGGCCGGCCTGAAGCTCGAGCTTGAGGACCGCGCGGACCTTCTTCTTGCCCATACCTTTCTATGTGGCCTTTAGTGGACTTTCTCGACCTGGAGGAGGTCGAGCTCGACGGGCGTCTCGCGTCCGAACATGTTGACCAGCACCTTGAGCTTGCCTTTCTCAGGGTTGATCTCGTCCACCTTGCCGTGGAAGTCGGTGAACGGACCGTCGACGACACGCACCGATTCGCCGACCTGGAACTCGACCCGGATCTTGGGCGCTTCCTGCTTCATCTGCTTCTGAATCGCCCGCACCTCTTTCTCCTGGAGGGGCACCGGGCTGTTCGCGGAGCCGACGAAGCTCGTCACACCGGGAGTGTTCCGGACCACGAACCACGACTCGTTCGACATCTTCATCTTCACCAGGATGTAGCCCGGGAAGATCCGCTTCTGGACGTGGCGGCGCTTGCCGTCTTTGATCTCGATCTCGTCTTCCATTGGTACGAGGACCTGGAGGATCTTGTCCTGCATGTCCATCGACTCGATGCGCTTCTCGAGGTTCTTCTTGACCTTCTCTTCATGCCCCGAGTAGGCGTGCACCACGTACCACTGTGCGTCGTCTTCGGGTGAGGGTTGGGTCTTCTCGACGGCCATCAGTGGACTCCGTTGTTGTAGATGGTCGCCTTGGACAGGGCGCCCAGCAGGTAGTCGGTCCCACCGATGAAGATCCCCAGGACCACCACGGTGAAGATCACGACCAGCGTGTAGCGGTACAGCTCGCTCCAGGTCGGCCAGACCACCTTGCGCAGCTCGTCGAATACGTCGCGCAGAAACTGGCCGATGCCCGCCGACTGGGCTCTCGGCTCGTCGCGCCTACGTGTGGTTACCGCCATGTGCGCTTACTTGGTCTCCCGGTGCGAGGTGTGCTTGTGGCACCACTTGCAGTACTTGCTCAGCTCGATCCGGTCGGGATCGTTCTTCTTGTTCTTCAAAGTGGTGTAGTTGCGCCTCTTGCAGACGCTGCAGGCGAGGGTGATTACGTCTTCCATGGTTGTCTCTTCGCTTGGGGGAAAGAAAAAAGCCTAGGTTTCCTAGGCCCTGTCAATAGTAGCAGACGATCTGGGGCCCTCCCTCACGGCAGCAAAGTTCGGGTCAAGGCGTCTGCCAGCCAGGTCGCGTAGCGCTCCGTGGACCAGCCCCGTTCCCGCCTGAGCATGCCGTTCACCTCCGGGCTCGCCAGCGTCCAGACGATGGCCGCCGCCTCCTCCCGGGAGATTCCGCCCCGAAACGGCCCATGGGCGGCGAGCCACGATACGAGCTGGACGAGGTTCTCGTACCGAGTCCGGCTCATGTGCTCGCGCAGCGCCCTGACATCGGGGTCCACGGCGGCGGCGCTCCGCATGATCTCGTCGATCGGCCGCGCACGGTCGAGGATGCCCGCGACGCCGGACGCAAAAGCTGCGATCTGCCGCTTCGGGATCGGCTGGGCTTTGACCGCCTGGGGCCCTGGCCGGTCGAGGAGCGCGATCGGCTGGTCGTCCCCGCCGACCCGGACGTCGAGGAGCGCGTGGAGAACGCCGGTCTTGGACCGAAACGCGGAGTAGACCGTATCCGGGGCCACGCCGGCCGCTGCCGCGATCGCATCCATGGTCGTCGCCGCGAAACCCCGCTCGGCGAACAGTGCCTCGGCCGCGTCGAGCATGCGCATGCGCGTCTCGCCGGCCTGGCGGCGGCGGAACGAAGCGTCGTATTTCCTCCTGGCCCTGACATCCGGCATGGATTGAGTCTAGCCTGTGAGTATTGATCCGAGTTATTCTCGGACTAAATGGGTAAGGAGGCGAGCCATGCAAGAGAACGAGGAGCTCTACCGGCGGCTGATCGACGAGGGCTTCAATCGGGGTGATCTGGCGGTGGCCGACGAGGTGGTGGCGCCGGGCGCGATCGAGCACCAGCGCTCGGGCATGGGTGATGGGCCCGAAGGCGTGAAGCGAGTCATCGGCACGCTGCGGAGCGCGTTCCCCGATTTCGAGCTCCGCATCGAGGACCTGGTCGTCGACGGCGATCGCGTCTGGGCGCGCCAGCGCGGCGGGGGCACCAACCTCGGCAGCTTTTTCGGCCGCCCTCCGACGGGTAAGAGGGTGTTCATCGACGTGTTCGACGTGGCCCGCTTCGCCGAGGGCAAGCTGGTGGAGCACTGGGGCGTGCCCGACCAGCTCGGCATGCTGATGGAGCTAGGCCTACTCGCCCATTGACCGACCGCCGGGTCGGGGTTATAAGGACCTGGCGCCGTCCCTCCGGTTAAGCAATGGAGGCAGCCATGCCCTGGTTGAGACGCCTTCTCGCAGTGGTGGGCCTTGCGTCCGCGATCCTGTGGCTCAGTGCCGGAGCCGTGGTCGCCGGCAAGCCGGTTCCAGTGCCGCCCCCTCCCGACTTGACCGTGGACTGCGGCATTGGCGTTGGGCCGGCCGTGCTCCACGCCTCGGTCGACAAGGAGCACATGAAGTCGACCACCCTCGCCGACGGGACGATCGTCCAGAAGATCGAGGGCCGGTTTGTCTCGACCCTCGCCGGCAACGGCAAGGTCCTGACCGTCAATTCGAGCGGTCCGGCGACCGTATACATCAGAACCGACGGTTCCGTAACTGCCGTGCTTCGGGGACGAACGCTGTACATCACCCCGACGCTGGACGCCGTCTGGCTGTACACGGGTCTAGTGGTGTTCGATGGCAATACGGGGCTGGTCATCAGCCACGACGGTAGTGCCACGGACCTCTGCGCGCAGCTGAGGTAGAGGCGTCAGCGGCCCGGTCCATCGCGGACCGGGCCATATCATTCGAGCGATGGCCGCCACCACGATCGCCGTTCTCCATGGCGACCAGACCGGCGAGGAGCTGCTCGGCGAGGCGCTCCGCCTGATCGACCCCTCCCTGCTCGGCTTCGAGTTGCTGATCCGCGATTTCGACCTGTCGCTGGACGAGCGCCGCCGGACGCGCAACCAGTCGGTGCTCGACGCGGCCGACGCCCTGCAGGACCTCGGCTTCGGCATCAAGGCGGCCACGGTCACGCCCGAGGGCTCGGGCGACGTGGGCAGCCCGAACGCGATTCTCCGCAAGCGCATCGACGGCCGAGTCATCGTCCGCACGGGCAGGCGCATCCCTGGCGTGCGTCCGCTGGCCGGCGTGCACGCGCCGATCTCGGTGATCCGGATGGCGGTCGACGATGCATACGGCGCGCGCGAGTGGCGCGAAGGTCACGACCTCGACGAGTGGGCGTTCCGGACGGAGAAGATCAGCCGGCGGACGTGCCGCATCGTCGCCGACTACGCCTTCCGGCACGCGAAGCGGATCGAGGCCAAGGTGTTCGGCGGCCCGAAGTTCACCGTGAGCCCCGTCTATGAGGGGATGTTCAAAGAAGAGCTCGACGCCGCGGCCCAGCGCCATCCTGAGGTGCGCTACGAGCCGCACCTGATCGACGCCACCTACGCCCTGCTCCTCGCCACCACCGGCGAGGCGCTCGTCATCCCCGCCCTGAATCGCGATGGCGACACGCTCTCCGACCTCGTGATGCAGATGTTCGGCACCATCGCCGGCGCCGAGTCCACCCTGCTCGCCTTCGACGAGGCAGGCGCGGTCACGGTCGCCATGACCGAGGCGCCCCACGGCACCGCCCCGGCGCTGCAAGGAAAGAACGTCGCCAACCCGATGGCGATGATCCTCGCGGTCGCGTCGCTGCTCGGCTACATGAAGGGCGATGCGCCCCATCGCGCGTCGCGCGCGATCTACGAGGCTGCGCTGGAAACGGTCTCGGATGGCGTGCGGACAGCCGACCTGGGCGGACAGGCCACCACCACCGAGTTCACCTCCGAGGTGGTCCGGCGCGTGCGCACGAAGGTCGACGTGTGGAGCGCGCTCGCTGACATAGACCGGTGAAGTACCTGGCGCTCGGCGATTCCTACACGATCGGAACCGGCGCTTCCGACGACTCCCACAGCTGGCCCGCAATCATCGCGGTGCGCCTGGGCGCCGAGCTGACCAACCCGGCGGTCAACGGCTACACGACCCTCGACCTGATCCGCGTCGAGCTGCCCTACCTCGAGCGTGTCGATCCGGACATCGTCTCGGTCTTGATCGGGGTCAACGACCTCGTGCAGGGTCGCTCCCCGGAGCAGTACCGGCGCTCGCTGCTCACCATCTACGACGCGGTGAAGGCGCGGCAGGCGGTCGCCGTGTCGATTCCCAACTGGTCTTACGTTCCGGCCGCCGCCGGCTTCGGCGGCAGCGACCACGTCGAGCGAATGACTCGGCTGTTCAACGAGGTCGCGCGCGAGGAGGCCACGCGCCGCGGGTTCACGTGGATCGACATCACCGACGCGAGCACGGGCGGCATCGGGACTAAAGACTGGATTGCGTCCGACGATCTGCACCCCGGCGACGCGCAGTACGCGGCCTGGGCGGACGCGATCTGGAAGCTGTGGCCTAGACCGTGATCCGCTTGAACGACTCGGCGTACTGGTAGCCGGCCTTCTTGCCCACGTCGCGGTGCCGCTTGCGCATGAACTTCTCGAAGTCCCACGCCCGGCCCGGCTTTGACACCTGGCTCTTGTGCTTGCGCAGCGCCTCGATCTTGCGATCTAGCGTCGGCGTGATGTCGACCAGGTAGTCACCCAGCGTCCAGAAGGGAATCCAGACCTCTTTCACCTCGTGTGGCTCGAATCCCTCCTTCAGCAGGGAGCGAAACGCGCGAGGGTTGCGGGAATCGGGATAGACCGCCGCCATCGTCGCCTCGCCCACCGCGAGATGGTCGGGGTGCGAGCCTCCCATCGGCGCGTCCAACACGCGACCCGGGATGTGCGTGATGACGAGCTCGGGCTTGTGCTTGCGGATCATGCGCACGATGTCCCGCCGCAGCTTCAGGTCGGGCTCGAGGTGGCCGTCCTTGTAGCCGAGGAACTCGACCTTCTTGACGCCGAGCACCTTCGCGGCCGCGCGCTGCTCCTTCTGCCGGATCGCGACCAGCTCCGCGTCCTTCTGGTTGGGGTCCTCCCCACCCTGCCTTCCGTCGGTGACGATCACGTACGTCACCTCCGCGCCGCTGTCGGCGAGCCGGGCGATCGAGCCGCCGGCGCCGAAGTCGGGATCATCGGGATGCGCCGACACCACCATCACCCTTGAAAACTTGGGAAGGCGGCCGTTGCTCCTCGCATTTGCCACGGACTTAGACGATAGAAGCTACCGCCGCGTACGTGCAGGCGCGCCAAGCGAAGCCAACGGTACGGCCGGCTGAATCGGCGCCCACAATGCGGCGAGCTGCTCGGCGGACAGGCGGGTCCGCACCGCGATCACCCGGCCACCGAAGGCAGCGGTCTTGACCGCCGCCCATCCACCGGCGCCCGCCAGGCGCATCGGAACGGTGACGACCGCCGCGAGCGCCGCCGCCTCCTCGCCCGTGCGCGCCCCGCCGTCGGCGACCGCACGTGACAACACTGACGACAGCTCCTCGTCGATCCGCCACTCCCGCGCCAGCGCCGCGCACTGGCTTGCCCCGAGGCGCCCCAACGCGGTGACGTAGCGCGAGACCATCGCGCCCAGGGATCGCGGTCTCGAGACCGGGATCGCGGACGCAAACGGCGCGTAGGAGGCGGCGAACTTGATCGGCGTGAGGTGATGACGGTGCACGAGCGCCGAGACCGCATGCCACGCCGCCACCGCCTCGTCGTCGGACCGGCCGCCGAAGAAATCGATCAGCGCGGTGCCGGCGTTGACTAGGGGCGCGACGGCTTCCTCGGTCGCGTCCGGAGACGCCGCGGCGATCCGTTGCCAATCCGCCTTGTCCAGCGACGACACCTTGTGCGCGAAGCCGCCGCCGTTCAGGCCCTCGAACGCGATGGATGGTTCGAAGGGAACGAGCACCTCGTGGATCCGCTCCAGGCCCGCGTCCGTTCGGGACTCGAGGGCGAATCCGGCCCGCTCCACCGCGACGAACGCCCGGCAGCGCAGGTAGGAGTCGAGGTCGCGCGTGCCGTCCAGCATCGCCAGGATCGACCGCACGACACCCGCAGGCTCGGCCGCGCCCTCGCGGGTGATGCTGGAGACAAGCTTCCGGCGGTCCAGCACGCGCAGCCACTGTATCGGTGTCAGCTCCGCCACGGCCTTGATGAAGGCGGCCACCTCGGCGTGGTTGGGGCCGTACGGCGCAGCCACCTTCGGCACGGGCTGGGTCGCGGCTCTGCTGCGCGGGGGCCTGGTGATGGACTTGATCGCGCCGTCTACGGCGGCGAGGACGCGTTCCGCAGCCGGCACGGGGGCCTCGACCTCATCGAGGGAAGCGAGCGGGATGACCGGCTCGATGGGCGCCCACAGCTCGGTGATCTCCGCCTCGGTCAGGTCCCCGAGGGCACCGAGCACGCGGCCACCGTGGACAGCGGTGCGGACGGCCGACCAGCCGCTGTCGGCGGTCAGATGGCTCGGGATGAAAGTCAACGCCGCCATGGCGACGGCTTCCTCACTCTTCACGTGCCGGTTCTTGGCAACCGCCTGCAGGAGCGCGCGGGACGCGGCGGGCTCGATGCGCCAGCGCCTGGCCAGGACCTCGAGCTGGTCCCTGCTCAGTGCCTCGACGGTAGCGATGAAACGCTTCGTCCTGGGTTCGAGGACGTCGGACCCAGAGGGCGGGATGAGAGCGGCGAAGGGCGCGTAGTGGACCGCGAACTTCAGCGCGGGCAGCTGCGCTCGCATCACGAGCGCCGTCATCGCCTGCCACGCAGCGACCTGTTTCTCGTCGCTCTTCTTGACCAGGGTGTCGAACAACACCTCGCCCGCGCGCGCCATCGACTCCGAGATGCGCATTTCGCTCGTTCGGATGGCGGCCTGGATCGAACGGGCCGAGTCTGACGACCCCTCCTTGCTCACGGCGCCGACCAGGCGCTTCGCAGCCAGCACCTGGCGCCACTGCCACGGCGTCAGTTGAGCGACCGCCACGATGAATGCCTCGACGTCGGCCGTGTGGGGCCCGAAACGGTGCGCGGCGTCGTCGTTTGCCCTCTGGATGCGGCCGAGCAGACCGTGGGAGGCGGGCGCCACGGGCCTAATTCTCAGGCGGTGGGCGCCCGGCGCAGCCCCCTAAACGACCTCGACTTTGAGCAGGTTTGTCTGCCCCGGACGGCCCACCGGAACCCCGGCCACGACCACCACCCGATCGCCCGGCCGCACCATGCCGCTCTGCAGCGCGGCCTCGCTGGCGTTGGCGATCATCTGGTCGGTGTCCCGGCCTGGGCTCACGAGCAGCGGCACCACGCCCGAGTAGAGCGCCGTCCGCCGGAGCACGTCGGGGTGGGGGCTCGCGGCGACGATCGGCATCGGCGGCCGGGCCTTGCTGCAGCGCAGCGCTGTGGTGCCCGATTCCGTGAAGGCGATGATGACCTTGGCGTGGATCTCGGTCGCCGTCGCCGCGGCCGCGTGGGCGATGGCCCCTCCCACCTGCCCTGGCTCCCTCCAGATCTGGCGGGCGCGCTCGAAGGCAGGATGCTTCTGGGTGGCCAGACAGATGCGAGCCATGGCGCGGACCGCCTCCACGGGGTGGGCGCCGACCGACGTCTCCTGCGACAGCATCACGGCGTCCGTGCCATCCCAGATCGCATTGGCGACGTCCGACGCTTCGGCCCGCGTGGGGCGGTTGGAGGTGACCATGGACTCGAGCATCTCGGTCGCGGTGATCACAGGCACGCCGGCGCGGTTCGCGCGGTCGATCACGTCCTTCTGCACAGCGGGCAGGTCGCCCAGCTTCAGCTCGACGCCCAGGTCGCCCCTCGCGACCATCACCGCGTCCGCGACCTCGAGGATCCGGTCGAGGTTCTTGATCGCCTCCTGCTTCTCGAGCTTGGCGATCACCGGAGTCGTGCGGTTGAGGCTCGCGAGGTGCTGCTTGCAGATCACGACGTCCTCCGGCCGGCGGACGAACGAGAGCGCGAGGTAGTCGACCTCGAGCTCGACGGCCAGCTTCAGGTCTTCGAGGTCCTTCGCGGTCAGCGCAGGCAGCGGCAGGGCACGCCCGGGCACGCTGACGCCTTTCCTCTCGCCGAGCAGGCCGCCCCGCACAACCGATGCCTCGGCACGACCGTCCTCCACCGCGCGCACCGCGAGCTCGATTCGCCCGTCGTCGACGAGGACCCGGTCACCCGGCCGCAGCGCGTGAACCAGCTCGGGGTGGCTGACCTCGATCTGGTTCGGGCCGCGCCGGCCGCCGGTCACCAGCTCGACGGGTCTTCCGCGGACGAGTCGCTGGAAGGAGCTGTCGAGCGCGCCGGTCCGGATCTTCGGGCCTTGCAGGTCGCCCAGCAGCGCGATCGGACGGCCTGCGGCCTCGGCGGCTTCGCGCACGTTTGCCGCGGCCTGGCGATGCGTGTCGGCGTCGCCGTGGGAGAAGTTGAGGCGCGCCACGTCCATGCCGGCCTGGACCATCGCCCGCAGCACCTGGGGCGATGAGCTCGATGGCCCGATCGTGCAGACGATTCGAGTGCGACGAACCAGGGTCACTGGTAGCGCTTGACCTTTCGCGTCATCTCGTTCTCGGCCTCGATGACACGGCGCTCGAGCTCGAGCGCGCTGATGACCGCGCCGCCCATGCCCCGCACCAGGTCGCGCTGGAATCGATCGGACGTCGCCACCGTGATGACGTCGCCGGCGTTGTTGGCCTGGTACGCGATGCGCTCGATCGCGTGGTCGGCCGAATGTCCCTTCCGCGTGAAGATCACGCGGACCCCGTCCACCGACTCCTCCGAGTTGGACATCGCCGTCGAGTGATGGGCATCGAACACCACGGTCACCGCCTCGCCGCTGATCATGCCGAGGACGGCGAGCCGCTCGATCAGCTTCTCGCGCGCGGCTGCGAGCGAAGCCTCGTCCAGGAGGCGCTTGAGCGACGTCCAGGCGTGGACCACGTTGTAGCCGTCGACGATGAGGCGGTGCATCTGGTTAGAAGAGCCGCATGTTGGATAGGCCGAGGAACACGAGCGGAGCCGGGATGTTGCCCGCGACCGTGACCTGAGTGACGAGCTGGAACAAGGCGTCTCGCGCCGGGGCGAAAAACCAGAGCACGATGAACACGCCGTAGATCCCGATCGTGCCGTAACGCATCGCGGCCATCTGCATCGAGTACGGGAGCCACGGCCGGATGATCCCGAAGCCGTCCAGCCCAGGCACCGGCAGCAGGTTGAGCACGACCGCGAGCGCGAGGTAGAAGCCGAGCACGGCCAGCGCGGCAAAGAAGTAGAGGTTGTAGACGGTGATCCACGATTCGGCCCGTGCGAGCGTGAAGAAGGCGGCGATGACCAGCCCGCACAGCAGCGTGCCGACCGGTCCCGCAAACGACACTCCAGAGCTCCAGGTCTTCGTCCGCAGCGCCGAGTGGTTGATGTAGACGGCGCCACCTGGCAGCGGGATCCCACCGAGCAGCAAGAAGACGATCGGCAGGATCAAGCTAACCGTGAGGTTCTGGTAGCGCCGCGGGTCAAACGTGAGGTAGCCGGCGCCCACGACCGAGCGGTCACCTCCAAGAAACGCGACGATCGCGTGGCTGAACTCGTGAATGCAAAGCGAGATCACCCATCCCGCGAGGACGAACGTGATCGTCAGAAAGATGTTCAGCCGCGGCGCGACGCCGATCCACAGGAGCGCGCCTGACACGACGGCCACCCCGACCACGGCCATGAAGAAACCGCTCACGCTGACCACGCCCCGCGTCGAGGGCAGGGGGCGGCGGCGCAACGCTTGCGTGGGCGTCCCCTGGACGTGGCGCCGAAGGTCATAGAGCGTGAGGCCGGCGTTCTGCAGCGGTATCGCGGTGGAGGGCGAGTCCGAGTACAGCATCGCGAGAAGAAGGTGGATGGAATCGACCTGGTAGTGGCCGAGGCCGTCAGCTTCGCGACCCGCGCTGGCGAGGAGCTGACGCAGCGATGGTTGGCCGTCGGATCCGTTCGCCGAGAGCCCCGCCAGGACGGAGCTCGGCGCGACGTGCAGCGCCTTGAGCTCGGCGCCTGCGAGCGTCTGCGGAAGCTCCAGCGTGGCCTTGAGCACGTCGGTTGGCGCAGCCTCGGTTGCGCCACGCGCGGTGGCGAGCTCCTTCGCACGGTCCACTATCTCGCGCGCATCGCGAGTCAACGTCTCAGCCATCGGGTGTCCCAGTTTAGGAGCGGCCCTTCACCTCCCTCTGACGCATTACCTCGTACAGCACGGCCGCGGCCGCCGCGGAGGCGTTGAAGCTGGCGACATGGCCCGCCAGCGGAAGCCGGACGCGTGCGTCGCAGCGCTCCTTGACCAGCCGGTGCACTCCGGTGCCCTCGCCGCCCACCACCACACAGACCGGCAGCGTGAAGTCGAACTCCCAGGCGAGCTGCTCCCCCCGCGGATCGAGGGCGACGCACCAGATCCCGGCCCGCTTGATCTCGACGATCGAGGAGGGCAGGCCCGACACGCGCGCGATCGGCAGCAGCTCGGTGGCGCCAGAGCTGGCCTTGACCGCGGCGGGCGACAGCGGCGCGCTTCGGTGCTCCGGCACGATCGCGCCGTCGCTTCCCGCGACCTCGGCGCTGCGCAGGATGGCGCCGAGATTCTGCGGATCGAGGATCGAGTCGAGCGCCACGAGCAGCGACGGCTTCGTGTCGAGCAGCTGCTTGAGCGTCCACTCGCGGCGCGGCTTGAGCTCCGCGGCCACGCCCTGGTTAACGCCCGGGGCCATCTGGTCGATTCGATCCGCCGTGACGGTTTCCACACGCACCAGACGGGCCAGCTCGTCGAGCCGCGGATCGTGGCCGATTCCCTGGGCCTGGTACGCCTTGACAACGCGCCCCGCGCGGGCGGCCTCGAGCACGGCGTTGCGTCCGAAGATGAGCTGTCCCACTATTCTCACCGCATGGTTGCAGACTTCATGGCCAGGGCACGTGAGGTGCTGAGTCGGGGCATCACTGAAGAGAACCTGGACGTGGTCGGGCGCCTGCTGTCCGATGCATCCCGCGAACCGGGGTTCGTCGGCGAGCACGAGATGCGGAGCCTGCACGGCGGCGAGTCGACGTCCACCGTGCTGCAGACCGACCCGGACGGGCTCACGCTCATGCTCGGTCGCTTCCCCGCAAGCGAGGAGACGCCGGTGCACGACCACAAGTCGTGGGGCATCGCGTGCGTGGTGCAGGGCCGCGATCGGTATCGCCACTGGGAGCTCGACCCGGCGGGCGGCGTGCGAGTTCTGTACGAGCGGGAGCTCGACGCTGGGTCCTTCGTCGCCTGGCTCGACCCGCCGCGCGACATCCACAGCCAGCAGGGCATCGGCGGGGACGCCCTGGAGCTTGTGCTGTTCGGCAAGAACGTGATGAAGGTCGAACGGAACTACTACGACCCGAAGACTGGGAAGGTGCGGTCGGCGCTGCCTTAGACGTCAGGCCCAGTGGCGGCGATCCGCCGCCATCGGACGCGGTCCTTCGAATCCTCAAGTGCAATGCCGCGCCGCCGCAGGTCTTCGCGGATCTGGTCTGAGCGCGCGAAGTCTTTCGCCTTTCGAGCTGCCTCGCGCTCGGCGATGAGACGCTCGACCTCGTCCGCCAGGCCCGGCTCTTCAGCCTTGACGACGTCGAGGTGGGCATCCACGTCGTCGATCAGCGTCGCGAGCGCGGTCTTGATTTGCGCGCCCACCCGCCCGGCGTCGAGCGCAGCGTTGGCTTCGCGCACGAGATCGAAGACCAGGCCGAGACCGAACGGGAGGTTCAGGTCGTCGTCCAGCGCTTCGCGGTACGCGAGCCGGACGTCCGCGATTCGCTTTTGCAGCTCGGTGTCGTCACGTTCGGCCGGCGAGGTCTTCTCCACGCGCTCGGCGAACTCGCGCAGGCGGCGGACCTGCTCGGCCGCCGCGTGCAGCGCCTCGGCGCTGAGGCGCACGCGCGACCGGTAGTGCGCGTTGGCGATGAGGAACAGACGAATCGCCAGCGGATCGTGACCCGCTTCCAGCAGGTCACGCAGCGTCGTGAAACCACCCGCGCTCTTCGACATTTTTTCGCCGGTGGCATCCGCCAGGTGCTCGGAGTGGAGCCACACGCGCGTGAACGGCTTGTGGTTGGCGGCCTCGGACTGAGCGATCTCGTTCTCGTGGTGGGGAAACAGCAGGTCGATCCCGCCCGCGTGGATGTCCAGCGTTTCGCCGAGATACCGCTTGCTCATCGCCGAGCATTCGATGTGCCAGCCGGGGCGTCCCCGCCCGAAGGGGGCGTCCCACGCGGCGTCGATCTTGTCGTCGGCGGGTTGGGATTTCTTCCAGAGCGCGAAGTCGCTGACGTTTTCCTTGTCGTACTTGTCGGCGGCCACGCGCGTGCCCGCTTTGAGGCCGGCGCGGTCGAGGTGGGAGAGTGCTCCGTACCTGGGGAAGCTCGCGATCCGGAAGTACACGTCGCCGTCCGACGCGTACGCGTTGCCGTCGGCGATGAGGGTCTGGATCATCTCGATCATCTCGGGGATGTGCTCGGTCGCGCGGGGGTAGTGCTCGGCGGGGTCAGCCCTCAGGGTCGCCATGTCCTCGAAGAAGGCCTGGGCGTAGGGCTTCGTGTACTCCGCGATGGTCATGCCGGCGTGCATCGCCTGGTCGAGGATGCGGTCGTCGATGTCGGTGAGGTTGATGACGTGGGTGACGCGGTAGCCGGAGACGCGGAGGTGCCTGCGGATGAGGTCGTAGAAAAGGAAAGCGCGCAGGTTGCCGACGTGGGCGAAGTTCCAGACGGTCGGGCCGCAGGTGTACATGCGGACGCGTCCCGGCTCGAGGGGTGCGAAGGGTTCTTTCGTGCCGGTGAGGGTGTTGTGCAGGCGGAGCATGTTGCGTAAGTAAGTGTCGCGGAAAGGACTGAGACGGACTGGGAAGGGGGTGGTGGGGGTAGGTTTGGGCTGCTATCACAGGGTCTGATTGTTGCTCGGTTTCTTGATTATTTACTAGACTGACGAACGTGTGTTTGGTAGACTTTTCGCATGCTCTCGCTCGCCCTCTCACCAGACGAGAAGGCCGACTTCCTGGTCTGCTGGCGGCAGGCCATCGACAAGATGGAGCTGGAGTTCTCCCAGGCTGCGGCCGAGTTCGCCCAGGAGGGTCACTGGGATCGGGTAGGCGATAACAGCCCGATCGACTGGATGCGCTTCCACTGCCACATGACCTCCAACGCTGCGGCTGATCGGATCGCGGTCGGGGAGCGGGCCTCGGAGCTCAAGGAGAGCATCCAGGCCATGAACGAAGGCGAGATCGGCTTCGCCCACCTGATCGTGATGACGCGGACGGCGGATGCGGTGGGCAAAGCCTTCGACGAGTCGAAGCTCCTCCAGCTGGCGAGGGAGAACTCGCCCGGCAAGTTCCACTTCAAGTGCATGCACTACCGCCACTCGGTCGACCCCGAGGCTTATGCCAAGAATCAAGCGGCGCTGGCCGAGACCCGCGGGCTGCAGCTGAGCACGGCCGAAGACGGCTTCCTGCTCATCAATGGCGCCCTCGACCCGGTCGGCGGAGCGGTGCTCCGGACGGCGCTCGAGCCCCTGGCTCGGAAGTCGGGCGAACATGACGACCGCAAC
>DATIOJ010000112.1:0-38420 GCA_035473355.1 Candidatus Limnocylindrales bacterium | reverse complement strand
TTTGCGGTCTGCGCACCTTCCATCCCGCCAGGGGGGGCGAGGCATCAGGGGTTTTGCCAGGGACCGGTCAGAGCTCAGCTCCATCGACACGGAACCTGGTTCGCCGAGCCACGCCGTTCGTCGCAATAGCCGCGATCTTCGCCGTCCAGGCGCTTGCCCAGGCGCCTCCGGTCGTCGCGTTTCCCCTCTACCTCGCCGTCGTGCTGCTAGTGGCCCTTCAGCAGAACCGCGCGGAGTCGATCGCGGTGGCGGCGCTGGCGGCGATCGCGATGCTCATCCTGCCTGTGGCGGCGCGGGGCGAGCCGGCCGACCTCGCCTCCCCGGTCCTGCTGGGGGCAGTCCTCCTGGGAGTGGCCGCGGCCATGGCCGAGCTCGCCCGGCGGGCGCGCGCCACTGCTCTCGAGACGCGGCAGCGAATCGAAGCGCTCACCTCCGCGGAGGGGCGCCTGCGAGCGCTGTTCGAGTCGACCGAGGTGGGGCTGGCCCTGGCCGACCTCGACGGCCGGTTCCGGCAGGTCAACGCGCCGCTCGCGATCATGCTCGGGCGCGCGCCGGATGCCCTCCTCCGAACGCCGCTGGCGGAGGTGACGGCCGGCCACGAACGCGCTGCGGTGCACGTCGCCCTCGGGCTTTTGCGCAGAGGCGACCTCGCGCGCTGGGATGCGCAGGTGGAAGTGGAGCGGCCCGACGGCGCCACACTTCCCGTCGCGCTTTTTGTGGCGCGACTGAGCGGCAGCGCGCGAGAGCCGCTCTTGCTGGTGCAGGCTGCGGATGCCTCCGCCAGCCTGCACGCAGACGCGGTGCGAGATTGCGCGGCCGCGGTGCGTCAGGTGATCGTCGCCTCGACCTCGCTCGACCAGGCTATGCCTGAGCTGCTCGAAGCCTTTCACAAGCACCTCGGTTGGGACCAGGGTCGGTTCTGGGGCATCCACGCCTCGACGCTCACGGACGGCAGCGAGCTCGTGCGGCGTGTGTGGCAGGCGGGCGTGCTGGCCGCCGACGAAGGGCAGGGTCGATCCGCGGTTGCGTTTCCGGTCATCGACGGAGGCGAGGTCGTCGGGGTCGTGGAGCTCGTCGCCCAGGCGACACGTCGACTCGGCGACGACGAGGTCTCGGTGCTCGCGACCGCGGGCGTCGAGATCGGCCAGTTCATCCGGCGGTCGGAGACGGCGCAGGCCTTGCGCCGTAGCGAGGCCGACCACCGGGCGATCTTCGAACGGTCTCCGATCGGCATCGCGAGGATCAGCGCCGACGGCGACCTGCTCGAGGCCAACCCGGCGCTGCTGCATATGCTCGAGCACGAGGCCGAGACGATGCGTGGCACCGCGTGGCCGGACCTGATGCGGGCATACGACCAGGCCGCCATGCGCCAGCGCAAGGCGACCTTCCTGGCGGGCATCACCGACGGCAGCAGCGTCCAGGTCCGCGCTTCGACCGGCGCCGGGCGCTGGTTGTGGCTGCAGCTGACCGCGACCTCGATCCCGGACTCGAGCGGGCGTCCGGAGCACGTGCTCCTGATGATCGAGGACGTCACCGCCGTCCGGGAGACCTCCGACCGGCTGGCCGAGGCGCTCGAGGCCCAGCGCGACGCCAACTCCAACCTGGCCAAGATCGACCGAACGAAGAGCGAGTTCCTCAGCATCGTCAGCCACGAGTTCCGCACCGCGCTCACCGGCATCCAGGGCTTCAGCGAGCTGATCCGCGACGGCGGCCTCGAGCCGGACGAAGTGCGCGCGTACGGCGGCTACATATTCAATGACGCGGACCGCGTCAACCGCCTGATCGGCGACATGCTCGACCTGGACCGGATGGAGTCGGGCAGGATGGCGATCCGCACGGCCGAGGTCGACATCAACGACATCCTCATGGAGGCGATAGCGAGGGCCACGTCGTCAGCCGTCACCGTCGAGTTCAAGTCGGACCTCGACCCGCGGCTCCCGATCGTGGCCGGGGATCGCGACCGCCTGATCCAGGTCGTCAGCAACCTGGTCAGCAACGCCGTCAAGTACTCGCCCGAGGGCGGCACGGTCACCCTGACCAGCAGGTCCGAGGGCAGGTTCGCCCTGATCAGCGTGACGGACACCGGCATCGGCATCCCGGCCGACGAGATCGGCCACGTATTCGAGCGCTTCCGGCGTGTGCGCAGCGGCGCCGCGCAGTCGATTCCCGGGACTGGCCTGGGCCTCACGATCGTTAAGCAGATCGTGGAGATGCACGGAGGCAAGATCTGGGTGGAGAGCGCCGTCGGTCACGGCTGGTCCTTCCACTTCACGATCCCCCTGGCCCCGGAGGGCGCCCCTGCCTTGCAGCTCCGCCATGGGTGAGGCCCCGAACGGCAGTGCCGCCTTCACGGTGCTCGTCGCGGACGACAACGAGGTCGCGCAGCGCTTGTGCAAGCGCGTGCTCGAGAAGGCGGGCTACGGCGTGCTGATCGCGGCGGACGGCCTGCAGGCGGTGGACATCGCGCTGGCGCAGCATCCGGCGATGATCCTGATGGACGTCGCGATGCCTGGCATCGACGGGCTGGAGGCGATGCGCCGGATCAAGACCGAGATCCCGACCATGCCGATCGTCATCGCCAGCGCGCACTCGATGGCGAGCGACCGGGAGCGCTTCCTCGCCGCGGGCGCGGACAACGTGCTGAGCAAGCCGTTTCGCCTGGCCGACCTCATCTCGATCGTCGAGCAGCTGGCGAGCGCGAGGTCGGTGTGAAAGACCTCACCGGCACGCGCATCGGACAGTACGAGATCGTTGAGCGCCTCGGCGGTGGCGGGATGGCGGTCGTGTACCGGGCGGTGCAGCAGCCGCTGGGCCGCGAGGTTGCGCTGAAGGCGTTGTCCTCTGAGCTGTTCCAGGACGACGGCTTCGTCAAGCGATTCGAGACCGAGGCGAAGACGCTCGCCAAGCTCGATCACCCCAACATCCTGCCCATCTACGACTTCGAGGTCATCGACGGCACCGCGTTCCTCACCATGCCGCTGATTCGTGGCGGCACGCTCCGCGACATCCTGAACCGCGGCCCGATGGATCCGCTGACCGCGTGGAGATACCTGCGCGAGATCGGCGACGGCCTGCAGCATGCGCATGACGCCGGCATCGTGCATCGCGACCTGAAGCCGACCAACGTCCTGATCCACGCCGACGGCCGCGCCATGCTGGCGGACTTCGGGCTGGCGCGCGGCGCCGGCCAGCCGACGCACCTCACGACCATCGGGCTCGCCATCGGGACGCCTGGCTACATGGCGCCGGAGCAGGTCATGGGGCGCGACGTGGACCGCAGGGCCGACATCTACGCCCTGGGCGCGCTCACCTTCGAGATGCTTACGGGTCGCCTGCCGTTCATCGGCTCGAACCGGATGGAGGTTGCGTACGCGACGGTCAACTCGCCCATCCCGTCGGCCGTGAAGATCAACTCCAAGCTGCCCGACGAGCTCGACGTCCTGCTCCAGAAGGTCCTTGCCAAAGAGCCGGCGGAGCGCCCGCAGAACGTGCGCGATGTCCTGGCGCTGATGGCGAAGCTTCCGCAGCGACGCACGACGCCCGCGGGCGCGGCGGCCCCGGCGGCCGTCGCGGCGGCCACGCCGACGGGCGGTGTGCTGGTCATGCCGCGGCAAGCCCCGGCGGCGAACGCGCCGAACACTGCCTCGATGCGAGCGATCCCTTCGTCGCCGCCGCCGGTGATCATCCACGGCTCGCCGCCGCCGACTCCGACCGCAGCCGGCGCCTCGACGATTCGCACGCTCGAGCTGATGGGCGTGCGGCCCGCGCGGGCGCGCGGCCGCTTCATCCTCAACTCGCACTTCAGCAACCTCGTGCATGTGGCGCGCGACGTGACGGGTGATCGCTGGCCCGAGGTCGCGTATGCGGCCGGCCTCGTCCAGTACATCGAGCAGGACGCGCCGCACGACGATCAGCTGTCTTCACCGGTTGAGTCGCTGAGCCGCCTGAACGAGGCGTTCGAGACGATCTACGGCCCGGAGTCGGAGGACATGATCCGGGCATGGGGCAGGCGCGCGACAGAGCGCTGGCTCGCCGAAGGACGGCACGGGCTCGGCGGCGCGCGGCGGTTCGTCCCGGGACGGCAGCGCAAGCTTGCCGGTGTGGTGAAGAACTTCAGCGAGGCGATGGACAACGTGCGCGGCGAGCACACCCATGCCTGGCTGCAGGTCGACGAGCACCAGTTCTGGCTCGTCCACTTCTCGAACATGTTCGCGCTGGGGCGGATCAAGTCGATCAAGTCGTGCTACGTGTGGACGTCGACGATCGAGACGATCCTGCGATGGGCGGGACTGGCCAACGACTGGTACGTCGAGGAGGTCGAGTGTGGCTCGGTGACGGGCACATTCGACTGCGCGTTCGCGATCCGATCGTCGGACGTGAGCTAAGCCCTCTACTTCGGATAGTCCGGACTATCCGGGGTTGGGGTCGAAGGTAGTGTCGCTTCGTCCCGACTAACCGGGATTTCGCCCGGGCGGGTTACACGTCTACATTTCAGTGACATGGCGCGGTTTGCGATCGATGTCACGGCCTGCTGGCGGCCCCAGCGAGTCGGCATGCTCACGGTTGCGGTGGAGCTCTCGCGAGCGCTCGTCGAGGCCGGCGCGAAGTCGAAAGACCGGTTCGTCTTGCTGTGCAGCCGCGAGAGACCTGCATCGCTTGAGGGTCTCGACTGCGACGCGGTGCTTGCCCCTTACCGGCACGAGGTTGCGCTCAAGTCGCGATGGCTACCCGTGATCGAGCCGCTGCTGGAGTGCGACGCAATCCTCTACCCCTACTGGCCCAGCCCTCCGTTCCGGCGCGCCGGTGCGCCGCCGGCCGCGAACTTCGTCCACGACCTTGCATTCCGGCTGCGCCCCTCCGAGGTGCCGTGGCAGCAGCGCCTCTACCTGCGGACCGTCCTGGGGCCGGCGCTGCGCCAGGCCGCCGCGGTGCTCGTGCCGTCGGAGACGACGCGCGGCGACCTGCTGCGCCTCTACCCGGTGCCGGGCCTCGAATCCAGACTGGAGGTGGTCCCGGAGGCGTTGCCCAGCGCGGTCGCGCCTGGGCCCCTGCCCGACGGGATCGAGCCGGGATTCGTGCTCGCGGTCGGCACCGTCGAACCGCGCAAGAACTACCCGCGGCTGCTCGCCGCGTACCGCCAGCTCCGCGGCCGGCACGGCTCCCTGCCCTTCATCATCAACGGACGCCCCGGCGTGCCCCAGCTCGTGATCGCGGGCCGCGCCGGATGGGCTTACGGCGACACCCTGCTCCGCATCCAGGCCGAGCCGGGCGTGCGGTATCTCGGCCACGTCGACGAGCCGACGCTGGAGGCCCTGTACCAGTCGGCGTCGGTGCTCGCGTTTCCGAGCCTGTATGAGGGATTCGGACTTCCGCTGCTCGAGGCCATGGCCCACGGCGTGCCCGCGGTCGTCGGCAGCACCGGCGCGCTGCCGGAGCTGGCGGCGGGTGCTGCCCTCGCGGTCGACGCCGAGGACTCGAACGCCATCGCGGGCGCGCTGGAGCGCCTGCTTGCCGAGCAATCGCTGCGCGACCGGCTGGGCGAGGAAGGTCGGCGCCGCGCCGGCGGTTACACATGGACGTATGCCGCAGAGCGAACGCTGGACGTGCTGCGCAGGATCAGCCGCGCCTCCGAGCGCAAGGCCGCCTAGGTGAACGCCAGGGTCGCCGTGCTCACCATCGCCGAGGGCAAGCAGCGCCTGGATCCCCGGCGCTTCGAGGTGGAGCCGGGTGCCGACATCGACCATGCCCGGGACGTGATCCTCGCCGCCACCGACCGTCCGCTAAGCGGCCGGCAGGCGGCGCAGGTGCGCGACTTCGTGCGGCGCGGCGGCGGGCTCGTACTGGTCGGCGGCACGCTCGCGGCCTGGTCGGAGTCGGAAGCCATCCGCCAGGTGGCCGGCTGGGTGCCAGGCGGCCAGGGTCCGCGGACTGAGCTCATCGTTCGACCGGACCCAGGCCACCCGATCACTCAGCGCCTCGATCCCGAGTGGAAGGTGCGCGACGTGCTGCAGCTCGCCGAGGGCCCGCCCGTCGAAGCGTCGATTCTCTTGCGCACGAGCTGGCGCTACACGGAGCAGGTCGTCGCGTACGAGCGGAAGTTTGGCGATGGCCGGTTTGTCTTCATCGGTGTCGCGGACGATGGCAGCTCCAACTTCGAGAAGCTGCTCGGCCGCTCGGTGCTGTTCGCCGCCGGCAGGAGCGCGGCGCCGCCCGTGGGAGTGGGTCTTCTCGGTTACGGCGCGATCGGCCGCGACCACGCCGCCTCGATCGCGGCCACGAGCGGGCTCCGCCTGGCCGGGGTCTGCGACATCTCGGCCGAGCGTCGCGACCAGGCGGCGCGCGAGTGGTCCGTGCGAACGCACGCGGATGCCAGCGCGATGCTCGAGGACCCGGACGTTGGGCTGGTCGTGATCGGTACGCCCCCCAGCGCGCACACGGATCCCGCGCTCCGAGCCCTTGCCGCCGGAAAGCACGTCGTCTGCGAAAAGCCCTTCGCGCTGCGCGCTGCAGACGGCGATCGCATGATCGACGCGGCCGCCTCGCGCGGGCTCGTGCTGACCGTCTTCCAGAGCCGCCGCTGGGACCCCGACTTCATCGCCTTGCGCGATACCGCCCGCTCTGGCCGCATCGGCGAACCTTTCTACCTCGAGTCGTTCATCGGCGGCTACGACCACCCGTGCGACCTGTGGCACAGCCACGAGCCGATCTCGGGCGGGATGATCTACGACTGGGGCTCCCACTACTTCGACTGGATCCTCCAACTGTTTCCGGACACGGTGCGGATAGTCGAGGCGCAGGCCCACAAACGCGTGTGGCACGACGTCACGAACAGCGATCAGGTCCGGGTCGATGTGACCTATGCGAGCGGAGCGCAGGCGATGTTCTTCCAGTCGGATATCGCCGCGGCCCGTAAGCCTAAGTGGTACATGCTGGGCACGCAGGGTGCGGTGGTCGGTGACTGGGTCGAGGCGGACGTGCCGTCCGACTTCCCGGCTCGGGTGAGGGTGGTCCGCCGCAGCGGCGAGGAGTCGCTCGTCCTTCCGCCGCGCGAGGAGCACGGCTTCTACCGCAACCTCGCCGACCACCTCGCGTGGAGCGAGGCCCTCGCCGTCACGGCTGAGGAGGCCCGGCGCACCGTTGCGGTGATGGAGGCGGCGACGGAATCCATCGCGCGCGGCGGAGCTCAGGTCAAGGTCGAGATATAGCCGGCCAGCTCGGCTGGGGCGTGCTCGGCGCGGCCTGGATCGCGGAGAAGGCCGTGCTGCCGGCGATAGCAGCGTCGCAAAACGGCCGGCTGGTCGCGGTGGCGAGCCGCTCCCGCGAGCGAGCCGAAGAGATGTTGAGCGGATATGGCGAGGCGCGAGTCTGCGACTCCTATGACGCACTCCTCGAACAGCCCGATGTGGACGCGGTGTACATCCCGCTCGTCAACAACCTGCATCGGGAATGGACGGAGCGCGCGCTGGCCGCCGGCAAGCACGTGTTGTGCGAGAAGCCGATCGCGATGAATGCGGAGCAAGCCGAGGCGATGGCGGCTGCCGCAAGGCGCGCGAACAGGCTGCTGATGGAGGCGTTCATGTATCGCTTCGACGCTCGCACGCGACGCTTCATTGAAGGGTCGCGGGAGCCGCTGCATGTGAGAGCCAGCTTCGGCTTCCGGCTCAAGCAGGGAGAGAACTACAGGTTCGACGCGGCGCTCGGTGGCGGCGCTCTTCTCGACGTCGGCTGCTACACGGTGAGCATCGCGCGGTGGATCCTCGGCGAACCCGTTCAGGTGTTCGCCCGAGCCCGGATGCGGAACGGCGTGGACATGACCGCGACTGCGCTCCTTGTCTTCGACGAGGGAAGGACGGCGTCCGCCTGGTCCAGCTTCGAGTCGCCGGAGGAGCAGGAGGTGACCGTCATCTCGCGCGACACCGTGCATCGCCTGGACAGGCCGTTCTCAGCGCCGGTGAATCCGAACGAGCCCTACCGGCTGATGGTGGAGTCGTTCGCGGACAGCGCCCTCCGTGACACGCCGCCGGCCATTCCGATGGAGGATTCGATCGCCAACATGCGGGTCCTCGACCGGATCCGCGAAAGCTTCAGCGCTTGATCAGCTCCTTAAAGCGGGGATCGTCCCGCAGCGCGTCGAGGTCGATGTCCGTCGCGGCGGCGTCCTTCAGGTCTGCTCGCGTGGGCAGGATCTCCTGCAGGACGGTGATGGCTTCATCCACGCGCCCGCCGATCGAGCGCGCGCACGCGAGGTTGTAACGCGCGGCGACCAGGATGTTCGGCGGTGCGACGCCGTCCAGGTCCGAGAAGGCATCCTCGAAGAGCTTGATCGCGCCTTCCACCGCCCCGTTCTCGCGCATGTAGTCGAACAGGTGAAGCCGAGGATGCATGTAGCTGTTCCGCAGGACCGCCTCGGTGGTGGTCGTCGACGAGTACCACTGGAAGGGGCGCTCGCCAACCTTGTCGAACAGGTCGATGATCTCCCGCAGCAGCTGATCGGATCGCGCCGCAGCGTCCGCGAGGGGGGTGCCGATCCCGTTGGGAAGCTCGGCGTCGTTCAGCTCGTCGGCGTTCCTGGGCGGCGGGGCCGGCAGGCGGCCCTCGCTGAGGTCATTCAGCCTCTCGCGAAACCTCTCCCGCCACATCGCGAGGTGGAACAGTAGAAGCGCCGCCGGCCACCCCTTCGGCGCTTTCTCGGACTGCCGGGCATTCTCGGCGAAGTCCTGCTCGACCTTGCGCTCAGCTTCGAGGACCTTGCGGATCGCGCCGAGGTCAGGCAGGAGTGAGGTCCAGGGTTTGCGTGCCCTTGAAGATGACACTTCCGTTCATGGCCGGCGGCGATGCTGTGGCGGGGTTCGCCGTCATCGTTGCATCGGTCGATCCGGTGGAGTGCGTCTTGACGACACGCCTGGCGGTGATGTCGATCCAGGACTGCACATGCGACGTGCTGGTTCCTTTGAAGACGAAGGCCGTGCCCATGGTGTCCGTGCCAGGAGCGGCCGAACCGCCCCCGAGCGCTGAGCCCAGCGCTGAAAGGTCGAGCGACATGTCGAGCGTGGCCTTGATCTTGCTGTCGACGAGCGCGGTGTTCACGGCACCGACTTTCTCGTCGCGGAGGTAAGTGTTGTCCGTGGTCACGTGGCTCGATCCCGTGCCCATCGGATTGGGTTGGTCGAAGCTCCTCGACCAGGTGGCGCCTGGCTTGACCGCCGCGTCGGGGAGAATCGCGGTGACGAGCCCGCCCTCTGACATGCCGGGAAGGATGTTGTTGCCCAACGCTTTGCCGTTGATGCTCACGATCTGTCCATTCGACGCGACCTTCATCTCGGAGACCGGCATGGTGGCGGTCGTCGTCGTGTTTGTGGTCCCACCGAGCGAAAGTGTCACCGACGTGTCTGTCAGCTGCACGGCGATGTCAGCCACGCCTGTCGAGTCGACTGACTTCACGGTCAGGGTCTCGTTCGCCTTCAGGTCTACCTCGAGCGGAGCCGACACGCCCGAGGTGCTGACCGTGTACTTGAGGGCCATGTGGAACGCGTACTTGTAGACGTCGCCGGACTTGTAGGCGAGGGAGATGGTGTGGGCCTGGACGCCGATCGACCCGCAGGCGGCGACCAGGAAGAGTAGAACCAGGGCCAGCCGCCGCACGAATCACAGCATAGTGATCCGGCCGCGGATTTCAGCCCGCATGGCGTCGGCCTGGGGGGCCGGGCGCCGAGGGCGCTGAAGCCTGCGTCAAGGGGCCCGGCGCTCACTCGTCACGCAGCCGACGGCTGCGCTCCTCGTGGCGCTCACTCGTCACGCAGCGACGGCTGCGCTCCTCGTGGCGCCACCCTTTCCTTGGCTCCGGCCGCCGATGTCGCCGCGCTGCGGACCGAACCCGCGGCCGGACCACACGCTAGGCCGCTGTTTTTGAACCCTTCTCAGGCGCATCTTGAGGCTCCGCCGCGACCTGCACCGGCGGAGGGGCGACCGGCACCACCTGGCGGAATCGGCGCAGCGCCTCATCCCAGCTCGCGAGCATGCCCGCCGCGATCCGGCTCCCTGTCCGGAGGTGGTGCTCCAGGACGAGCGCCTTCAGCTCGTCGGCGTCTTCAGCCGGCACATCTCGGGCGACCACGCTGTCCGCGTTGAGCTGGCGCCACTCGACGAGGTAGGCGGTGCCGCCGGTCATGCCGGCCCCGGCGTTCCAGCCGACCGGTCCGAGGGCCACCGCGACGCCGCCCGTCATGTACTCGCAGAAGTGGTCGCCCGCGCCCTCCACCACGGCCACCGCGCCCGAGTTGCGGACGCAGAACCGCTCGCCCACGCGCCCGGCGATGAAGAGCTTGCCGCCGGTCGCGCCGTACGCGATGGTGTTGCCGGCGAGCACCGGTGAGTCGGGCCCGCCGGCCGCGTCGCTCGCAAACGGCCGGATCGCGATCGTGCCACCGCCCATGCTCTTCCCGACGTAGTCCTGCGCCTGGCCCTCGAGGCTCACCTCCACGCCGGCGTCGAGGAAGGCGCCGAAGCTCTGCCCGGCGCTCCCCGCGTAGGCGCGCCGCTCGCCCGGCGCGAAGGAGGCGCCCACGGTGCGCGCCGCGTTGTCGATGCCTCCGCTCGGCGGCGCAGGCGCGGGCGCCGCGCCGTTGCGGTCGAGGACACGCCGCCTCGGCAGCGATTCGTCGGTTCGGGCCAGGACAAACGACAGATCGAGGCGCGCCGCCGGGTCCTGCTCGAGCAGCTCGACGCGTCCGACCACGTCGTCGAGCCGGCGAGCGCCGACCTTCGCCAGGTGCTCGCGGACCTCGCCCGCGATCAGGAAGAGCCAGTTGACGACGTGCTCCGGCCGTCCTTCGAACTTCGCTCTCAGGTCTTCGCGCTGGGTCGCGATGCCTGTCGGGCACGTGTTGAGGTGGCACTGCCGCGCCATGTCGCAGCCGAGCGCCACCAGCACGCCGGTCCCGAAGCCGAACTCCTCCGCGCCGAGCATCGCGGCGACCACGATGTCGCGGCCGTTGCGCAAACCGCCGTCGGTGCGCAGGCTCACGCGGTCTCGCAGGCGGTTGGCCACCAGCACCTGCTGCGCCTCCGCGAGCCCAAGCTCCCACGGCGAGCCTGCGTTCTTGATCGACGACAGCGGCGAAGCACCGGTGCCGCCGTCGTGGCCCGAGATGAGGATGTAGTCGGCGTGTGCCTTTGCGACGCCGGCGGCGATCGTGCCCACGCCGGCCTCCGACACCAGCTTCACGCCGACCCGCGCACGAGGGTTCACCGTCTTC
Organism: Candidatus Limnocylindrales bacterium; assembly: GCA_035473355.1. Taxonomy (GTDB): domain Bacteria; phylum Chloroflexota; class Dormibacteria; order Dormibacterales; family Dormibacteraceae; genus 40CM-4-65-16. The sequence goes on along the minus strand of DATIOJ010000112.1, from coordinate 27,165 downwards.
AGGTCGTAGATCAGCTGGGCGAGGTCTTCGATCGAATAGATGTCGTGGTGCGGCGGCGGGGAGATCAGCTGCATTCCGGGCTGCGCATGGCGCAGGCGGGCGATCAGGCTCGTGACCTTGAGGCCCGGGAGCTGACCGCCTTCGCCGGGCTTGGAGCCCTGCGCGATCTTGATCTCCAGCTCGTCCGCTCGCTTGAGGTAACGCGGCGTCACGCCGAACCGCGCGGACGCGACCTGCTTCACCTTGTTGTCACGTCGATTGCCGTCGACGTCGTCGTAGGTGTCGGGGTCCTCGCCACCCTCGCCCGAATTGGAGCGCGCGCCGACCTGGTTCATAGCGATGGCCAGGGCCTCATGCGCCTCCGGCGAGAGCGCGCCGAGCGACATCGCCGTGCTGACGAACCGTTTCACGATGTTGGTGGCCGGTTCCACCTCGTCCAGGGGGACCGGCTGCGTACAGTCGGCGATCCTGATCAGCTCGCGCAGGCTCTGCGGCTCCGCCGCGCCCATGCTCGAGAGCCGCCGCCACTCGGCGTACGCGGCCGGGTCGCCGGTCTGCGCAGCCCTCTGCGCGGCGCGCACCGCGAGAGGGTTGTACGCGTGGTGCTCGCCCGCCTTGCGGAAGCGGACTCGCCCATGGTCCGGCATGGGATTGGCGCGGCTGCGCAAGATGTGGTCGAGATCGGTGAGGTCTGCGCCACCGACCCGCGATGGCACCGCCGGGAAGCAGAGCTCCATCACCTCGGCGCCGAGGCCGAGCGCCTCGAGCAGCTCTGCGCCCCGGTAGCTGGTGACGCACGAGACGCCCATCTTGGCCATGACCTTGAGCAGGCCGGCCTCGAGCGCCTTGCGATATTTGACAATCGCCTCCCCATTCATGGGGAGGTGGCCCGAAGGGCCGGTGGGGGGACTCAAGCTTGCAAAGGCGAGCCAAGGATGGACCGCGGTCGCGCCGATCGTGATGAGGCACGCGACGTCGTGGACGTCGACGGCGTCGCCTGCGATCGCGACGATGTCGGTCGCCATGCGCCGGCCGGTCGCGAGGAGACGGGAATGAACAGCACCGACGGCCAGGGCCATCGGAATCGGCATCCGGCCCTCACTACTGCGTCGGTCGCTGAGGGCGATCACGCCATCAACTTCTTCCGCTTCGCTGCACAGGCGGTGCAGTGCATCGAGCAGCGTTTCACCCGGCGCGTAGGTCGCGTCGAGCACGACAGCGTCCTCGAGCACGCGGCCGAGCTCGGCCGCCCCGAGGACCGGCGATTCAAGCTCCAGCAACTTGTAGTCGGTCGGAACCGCGGGGTGGTGGCGCTTCAGCAGCTCACGGTCGGCGCCGCCTTCGGGCTCGAGCGTGCCATGGCGCGCGCCGAGCAGCACGCGCAGTGACATCACGGCCTTCTCGCGCAGCGGGTCGATGGCGGGATTGGTGACCTGGGCGAAGCGCTGGCGCAGATATCCGTAAACGCGTCGGGGCGTGCGACCGAGCGGCGCGATCGGTATGTCGTCGCCCATCGAGTACACGGGCTCGGCGCCCGACTCGCCCATCACGTCGACCACGAACTTGACGTCCTCGAAACCCCAGCCGTGCAGCGCCTGCTGCGCGAACAGGTCTTCGAGTGGCTCGAGGTCGACGTGGTGGCGCTCCACCGGCACGAGCACGCGGTCCGCGAGCATCCCGTAGTCGTGGCGAGACGCGGCGCGTTCCTTGGCGTCGGCGTCGCGCAGCAGCGAGTTGTCCCTGGTGTCGAAGAGCAGCATCTGGCCCGGTCCCAGCCGGCCTCGCTCGACGACGTCTTCGGGCGCCATCTCCACCACGCCTGCCTCGGATGCAGCGGCCACGATGCCGTCCCTGGTCCGCTGCCAGCGCAGGGGGCGGAGGCCGTTGCGGTCGAGCGCCGCTCCCACCACCGCGCCGTCGCTGAAGGCGAGCGCCGCCGGGCCGTCCCACGGCTCAAACCGGATCGACTGGTAGCGGTAGAAATCGCGCACCGGCCCCGCGAGGTCGCCCCGCCCTTCCCAGGCGTCCGGCACCAGGCTCATCAGCGCCTCGCTGACCTCCCAGCCTCGCTGGACCAGGAGCTCGAGGGCGTTGTCGAGCGACGCCGAGTCGGACCCTTCCCTCCACATCGCGCCCCGCAGCTCGGGCTCGAGCTCGGCCTCTCGCGCGCGCATCCAGGCTCGGTTGCCGGTGACCGTGTTGATCTCGCCGTTGTGTGCGAGCATGCGAAACGGCTGGGCGAGGCGCCAGTCCGGCATGGTGTTGGTCGAGTAACGCTGGTGGAACACGGCGAGGCGGCTCTGGCATGCCTCGTCGCGCAGGTCGGGGTAGAAGTCGGCCAGGCGCGTGCCGGCCATCAGGCCTTTGTAGACGAGCGTGCGGCCCGAGCACGATGCGATGTACATCCGCACGCCCTGCTCGTCCGCGCTCTTCTCGACGCGGCGACGGGCGCGATAGAGCTCCCGCTCCCACGCTTCGTCGTCGAGTTCGGGATTCTCGATGAGTCCGTGCCAGATCGCCGGCATGGTCTGCCGCGCGCGGTCGCCGAGCGAGTCGGGGTCGACAGGAACGGATCGCCATCGGGCCACCGGGATGTGCTGCTCGACCAGGTGCCGGGCCCTCTCGTCCCAGTCGAACAGAACCACCACCGCGTATGCGCCGCCGAGAAGCCGGTGGGGAACCTGGATCAGCAGCCCGGCGCCGTCCCCGCTCTTGCCGTCGGCGTCGAGCCCACCGCGATGGGACAGGCGCGCGAGCGCCCCGACGCCGAGGGCGACGGCTTCGTGGCCGAGCTCCGGCGTGGCCACGAAACCCATGCCGCAGGCCGCGCGGGACTCGGGGAGGTCCCCAGGCCAGGCAAGACGCGAGCGACGTAAGGCGGGGGCCACGTGAGTTCGAAGCCTACCGGTGAGCTTGTCCCAGGACTAGTACGCCGGGCACAAAAACCCGGGCGAATTTGTTATGCGATCACTACATGCCGAGCAATGACTGCACGCGCAGAGCAACCGACAGGTTCAGTCGTGTCTCCGGCTCTTCGAGGTCGAGCCCGGTGATCTCCCGGATGCGGTCGAGCCGGTAGCGCAGCGTGTTCGGGTGGACGCGCAGGCGCTGCGCGGCCTGCTGCTGCTCGCCGGTCTCGAGGTACGCGCGAAGGGTCGCCACCAGCGCGCCCTTGCGGGCCGTGTCGTGCTCCGTCAAGGGGCCTAGGTGGCGCCGGCTGTAGTCCACCAATCGCTCGTCGCTGACCGCGGCGAGCAGCCCGGTCAAACCCAGCTCGGGCACCGCCACGACCTGGCCCCAGCGCTTGAACCTGGCCAGCGACTCCATCACCGAGGTGACCTCGCGCAGGGCGCCCGCCACCGCGGACGGCGCCTCGATCGGCGCGCTGAAGCCGACCGACACCGTGAAACCCGGCTTCCAGTCGGCGACCGCCTGGCGAATCTGCAGGCCCAGGGCGTGGCTGCGCGCCTGGTGGTCGGCGACCTCAGTGCCCAGCGGAAGCAGCGCCACGACCTGGTCGGAGCGACCTTGGACGAGCGCGCGCGGATAGGTAGCGCGCACGACGGCGGTGACGCGGCGGAGGAACTCGCGCTTGAGAGCCTGGATCGCGTCCTCCGAGATCTGGCGCGCCTTGTTGAAACCGCGGAAGTCGTCGATGTCGACCAGCACCACGATGTGGCTGCCGTGCAGCGGATAGCCGAGGTGGCGGGCGCGACGCTGGGCGGCCGCGTCGTCGCCGTACGTCCCGTGCAGCAGGTCTTCCAGGTACTCGCCGCGGACGCGGCCTTCGACCTCGGACAGCTCGCGCTCCTTGGCGATCGAGAGGGCGAGCACCAACGCGGCCTGCTCGATCGCCATGAACGCAAGCTCCTCGTTGTGCGGCGGGTGATCCAGGATCGAGATGTAGCCGAGCACCTGGTTGGCGGCGAAGATCGGCGCGATGAGGCGCTCGCGGGACATCCCGAGATGCGGAAAGGCCGGAACCTTGACCGGTCCGCGCCTCGCCTCAACCTCGCGGAGCGTGCGCTGGATCTGCGGATCGAACAGGACGCGCTGCGGCGTGCCCTGGCGGAGGATCGTCTCCTTACGGTGAGGATCGGCGCTCCCGCCGGCGTGGGCGAGCAGGTGGAAGCTCGCGTCCTCCACCACCACGGCGCTCTCGAGGAGCTCGGCCAGGGTGCGGCAGATCTCGTTGACGCCCTTGCCGTCGAGCACGAGCTCGGTGAACCGGTGGTGGATCTCGATCGAGCGCTTGAGCCGCCAGTGCTCGGCGTTGATGATCCGTTCCAGCAGGGGCGCCATGAGGTCGACGAACTGGACGTCGGACGGAATCGTGAAGAGGGGGACTTTCAGCCGGTCGGCCTCGGTCAGCATCTCGGGAGGCAGCTTGCGCAGGTACGGCAGCGGGCGCACCACCAGGCCGGCGCCGCCCGAGTCGGCAATGCGCTCGACCAGCCGGATCTGGGCTGAGATGTCGTCCTTGATGGGGAATCCCGTCGTGAACATGAGATCGCCGGCGCGCGGCTGGATCTCGGGCGTCTCCATCAGCCGAACCCACTCCACCTGGCGGTCGAGTCCGTCGGCCCCGGCCACGAGCTTGGCGTGTTCGAGCACCGAGCGCATCCACTCGCGGACCGTTGGTCGCGGCTCCTGGAGCGCCTCCTCGACCTTCTTTGTGGCCACGATCTGAAGCTTAGGGTGTGGGCGGAAGACAAGCAAGGACGGCTCGGCCTTGTGCCGCGGGCACTAGGATGGTTTCGACGCACCGCGTTAACTAGGCACTATGTCCTACGAAGAGGCGCCGGCCTGCGACCGTCACGACTCGGCGAGCGTGTCGATGCAGCTCCGCACGATGCACTCCGACGCTTCACGGCCTGACGTGGTGGTCGGCCTGTTCGAGTGTCCAGAGTGCGGTCACGAGCGGTGGCTGCCGATCAAGACCAGCTACGAGGAAAGCGAGGCCGCCGTCCCCGCAGCGTAAGGAGCTAGGCCTCCTCCCCATTTATGGGGAGGTGTCGGCGGAGCCGACGGAGGGGCCGGCGCTGTCCCAATTTACGGGTCGCCCCATCCCCGCCTCCGGCGGGACTTCCCCGCAAGCGGGGAAGAGGGCTCACTCAGTTAGTTCTTCGCGATCAGTTCGCGCAGCACGAGCGGCAGGATGCCGCCGTGGTGCAGGTATCCGACCTCGGTCTCGTTGTCGACGCGCGCGTGCGTCGTGAACCGGGTGACGCGACCGTCTTCGCCCGCTGCCTCGACGTCGACAAGCTGTCCCGAGGTGATCCGGTCGAGCCCGCGGATCGTGTATCGCTCCTGGCCGGTCAGCCCGAGCGAGTGCGCGTTCTCGCCCGGCGCGTACTGCAGCGGAAGGATGCCCATGCCGATCAGGTTCGACCGGTGGATGCGCTCGAAGCTCTCGGCGATCACCGCGCGCACCCCCAGCAGCAGCGGTCCTTTCGCCGCCCAGTCGCGCGATGAGCCGGTGCCGTACTCCTTGCCTGCGAGCACGATGAGCGGCACCCCCTCGGCCTTGTAGCGCTCCGCCGCCTCGAAGATCGTCGTCTCGAGTCCGTCAGGGAAGTGGCGGGTCCAGTAGCCCTCGCGCTCGACGAGCTTGTTGCGGAGGCGGATGTTGCCGAACGTACCGCGCGCCATCACCTCGTGGTTGCCGCGACGCGCGCCGTAGCTGTTGAAGTCGATCCGGTCCACGCCATGACCGATGAGGTACTTGCCGGCGGGGCTGTCGACCGGGATCGCGCCTGCAGGTGAGATGTGATCGGTCGTGACAGAGTCTCCGACGACCGCGAGCACGCGCGCGCCTTCGATGTCGCCCAGGGCCGACGGGTCGGGACCGAAGTCCGCGAAGTACGGCGGCTCCTTGACGTACGTGGAGCCCTCGTCCCACTGAAATATCGGACCGGTCGGCGAGCTCATCTTCTTCCAGTGCTCATCGCCTTCGAAGATGCGCGAGTACTCGCGCTTGAACATGTCCTGCTGGACGCACTGCTGCACCACGGAATTGACCTCTTCCGGCGACGGCCACAGATCCGACAGCATCACGGGTTTGCCGTCCTTCGTGTGGCCGATCGGGTCTTTCGTGAGATCGATGTGCACGGTGCCGGCGAGCGCGTACGCGACCACCAGCGGCGGCGAACCGAGGTAGCTCGCCTTGACCAGAGGATGGATGCGCGACTCGAAGTTGCGGTTGCCGGAAAGGACGGCGACCACGCTCAGGTTTTCCTTCGTCACAGCCGCTTCCACCTCGGGGCTCGCAAGCGGGCCAGAGTTGCCGATGCACGTCGTGCAGCCATACCCGACGAGGTAGAACCCGAGCTTCTCGAGCGGCCCCATCAACCCGGCGGTGTTGAGGTAGTCGGTGACGACGCGTGAGCCGGGGGCGAGGCTCGTCTTGACGTATGGATGGACGGTCAGCCCGCGCTCGACCGCATTCCTGGCCAGAAGACCGGCGGCGACCATCACTGACGGGTTTGACGTGTTGGTGCAGCTGGTGATGGCCGCGATCACCACGCAGCCGTCCTCCAGCTTCGCCGCTGGCTGCGCGCCGACCGCAACCGCGGCGCGACCGTCTACCGGGCCGCCTTCATTCGTCAGGCGAGAGATCGCCTCCGGGCTCGGCCTGGGATCCTTCGCAAACGCGGCTTCGAAGCTCTGCCAGACCCTGGGCAGCGGCGCTCTGTCCTGCGGCCGCTTGGGTCCGGCTAGGCTGGGCTCGATCTTGGTGAGGTCGAGCTCGAGCAGCTCGCTGAAGTGCGGGATGGCATCGCCGTCGCGACGGAACAGGCCCTGCTCTTTGGTGTAGCGCTCGACCAGGTCGATCTGCTCACGGCTGCGGCCGGTGATCTCCATGTACCGCAGCGTCTGGGCGTCCACCGGAAACAGAGCGGACGTGGCCCCGTACTCGGGGCACATGTTGCTCATCGTTGCGCGGTCGGGGACGGAAAGGCTGGACAGGCCGTCGCCGCAGAACTCGACGAACTTTTCGACCACGCCGTGCTTGCGCAGCATCTCCGTGAGCGTCAGCACGAGGTCGGTGGCCGTCGATCCCGCCGGCAGCGCGCCGTGGAAACGGACTCCGACGACGATCGGCGTCGCGAGGTATGCCGGCTGGCCGAGCATCGCCGCCTCCGCCTCGATGCCCCCGACTCCCCATCCCAGCACGCCCAGGCCGTTGACCATCGTGGTGTGCGAGTCGGTACCCATCAGCGTGTCCGGGATCGCGACTCCGTCCCGGACCTGGACGACCTTCGAGATGTACTCGAGGTTGACCTGGTGGCAGATGCCCATGCCCGGCGGGACGAGCGAGAAGTTGTGGAACGCCTGCTGCGCCCAGCGGAGGAGCGAGTAGCGCTCGCGGTTGCGCTCGATCTCCTTCTCGATGTTGCGCGTATAGGAATCGCGGAAACCGAACGAGTCGACCTGCACCGAGTGGTCGATGATCAGGTCGACGGGGACCAGCGGATCGACCTTGCCGGCGTCTTTGCCCGCACGCTGCATTGCCGAGCGCATGGCAGCCAGGTCGACGACCGCCGGCACCCCGGTGAAGTCCTGCATCAGCACCCGGGCGGGCAGGAACGGGAGCTCGCTGCCAGGCGATGGGGCGGGCCAGCCCGCGAGGGCGGCGATGTTGCTCTCTTCGGTGACTCCCGACTCGACGAGCCTGACGAGGCCCTCGAGCAGCACCTTGACCGTCATCGGCAGGCCGGCGCCCAGGCCTTGCAGGGGGTAGAACTCGACCTCGGTTCCGCCCAGTCGCGACCGTTCGACCACTGATCGCAAAGATACGCCAGCCCCGAATTGGTCCTACCGACCGCCGGATTCGTTCTTGACAGGAATTTGCGCCGGGAACAGAATCCCGCTAAACCGATTTAGCACCGCCCATTAACCAAGCCCTCAAATGGCCCCCGGTCGGGCGGAAGTGCGGCCGAACAGATCGGACAGAAAGGGAGGAGGAGCTCGATGGCCTGGACTCGATGGGTCAAATCGATGGGGGTTGCGCTGCTCGCGCTGCTTGCGGTGGTGGTCGCCGCGTGCGGCAGCAGCAACAGCGGCAACAACACGACGACGCTCACCCGGAGTGGCACGATCACGATCTGGCACCAGTGGGAAGGCAGCTATCTCGACGCCAAGAAAGCGATCTTCGACGCCTACACGAAGCAGTATCCGAACGTGACGATCAACCTGATCCACAAGGCAGACATCAACACGGCCGTGACCACGGCGGTCCAGGCCAACCAGGGCCCGGACATCGTCGCCTGGGTCGACGACCAGATGGGCAAGCTGGTCAAGCTCGGCGCCATCAAGTCGATCGACGGGCTCGACGGGGTCGACATGAACTACATGAACTCGACCTTCAGCAAGGCCGCGGTCGATGCGGACACCTTCGAAGGCCACATCTACGGCATGCCCGAGACGGTCGAAGCGATCACGATGGTCTACAACAAGGACCTCGTCTCGGCCGACCAGCTGCCGAAGACCAGCGACCAGCTCCTCAGCTTCGCGAAGAGCTACGGGGCCGCGCATTCAGGTGAGTACGGAGTGGTCTGGAACCCGAAGGACGCTTACTTCCAGGCGCCGTGGGTCTACGGCTTCGGCGGCTACTACGTGAAGGCGGACGGCACAGTCGGTCTCACGACCGACGGGACCAAAGCGGGTTTCAACTACATGGCGAGCTTCCGCGGCTCGATTCCGGCCAGCGTCGACTACGGCGTCGCGGACACGCTCTTCAAGAACAAGAAAGCCGCGATCATCATCAACGGTCCATGGTCCGTGGCCGACTACGGAAAGGCCGGCATCAACTACGGCCTCGCGGTCCTGCCGACCCTCCCCAATGGCAAGCCGGCGCAGCCGTTCGTCGGCGTGAAGACGCTTATGGTCGGCGCCAACGCGCAGAACGCGGCCCTCGCCGTCGACGTCATCAAGTGGTTCGACAACAAGGACAACGAAGTCACGCAGGCCCTCGCGAACAAGGAGATCCCGGCCAACAAGCTCGCGCTCGCCGACCCGCAGGTGCAGGCGGATCCGATCATCAAGGGGTTCGGCGCGCAGGTAGTCAACGGCACCCCTCTGCCGAACACGCCCTTCATGTCGGCTCTGTGGGATCCGACCGCCAAGGCTCTCGAGGCGGTGTGGACGGGCAAGCAGTCGGTCAACGACGCGCTCGCTGCCGCGCAGACCGCGGCGCAGAACAGCATCGCCCAGCTGAAGTGACGGCATCTTGACGAATTCGATGGGGACGGCGGCGTTGCGTCGCCGTCCTCTTCCTTATAGCCTGCGGTAGATGGCGCAGACCGGAAGGCGGCTGCTGCTGACCTACCTGGGCCCGATGGCGATCGGGGTCGGTCTGATCAGCCTCTTCCCGATTCTCTACAACGTCTACATCTCGTTCACGAACCAGAACCTCTATCACTTCCGCAACTACTCGATCGTTGGGTTCGTCAACTACGGGAAGCTATTCAGCGGCCTGAACGCCGACTTCTTCATCGTCCTGGGCCGGACGTTCCTCTTCGTCGCGATCTGCATCCCACTCTTCCTCATCGTCGGGATGCTCGCGGCCATGGCGCTCAACCATCCATCGGTGAAGTTCAAGGCGTTCTGGCGCGTGGCGCTCATCATCCCGTGGGCGGTGCCGAGCTACGTGACGGCGCTGGTGTGGAAGTTCTTCTACAACGGCGACTTCGGCACCTTCAACCAGGTGTACCGCCTGTTCGCGGGACCGCAGGCCGGGCTGCCGTGGCTCACCGATCCGACGTGGGCGTTCGGCTCCATCGTCCTGACCAACATCTGGATGTCTTATCCGTTCTTCATGGTCGTGATCCTCGGTGCCCTGCAGAGCATCCCGTCCGAGCTGTACGAAGCGGCGGCCGTGGACGGGGCCAGCGGCTGGAGCAAGTTCTGGCGCATCACGCTTCCGCTGCTGCGTCCCGCGATCCTTCCCGCGACGATCCTCAGTGCGATCCTCACGTTCAACGTCCTGAACACGGCCTACCTGATCACGCAGGGCGGTCCGTTCATCAGCGCCAACAAGCCCGGCGCCACCGAATTCGTGCTCGTGTACGCGTTCCGCAACGCGTTCCAGCTCTTCAACTACAGCTACATCGCAGCGTTCGCCGTTGTGATCTTCTTCCTCCTCTTCGCGGTCACCCTCGGCAGCCTGCGCTTCACCGGTCTGGTGAGGGAGGAGGGGCGGTGACAGTCGGCCAGGGCGAGCTGTCGACGCCGCTGGTGGCGAAGACCGACGAGCGCGAAGGCGCGAACGTGCTCGCCAGCGGGTGGCGGTTCGTCCGGCGCGCCGCGGTCCCCGTTCTGGTGCACGCCTTCCTGATCGTCATGGTCGTGTTCGCGCTGTTTCCGGCCTACTTCGTCCTCCAGGCCGCGTTCCGACCCGGGCAGTCGCTGTATTCGCTCGACCTCAGCCTGTGGCCGTCGCACGCGACCTGGGAGAACTTCACGTACATCTTCACGCAGATCCCGTTCCCGACCTGGCTGCGCAACAGCATCGGCGTCGGCGTCGGCACCATGCTGGCTGGGCTCGTCGGATCGGCCACCGGCGCGTATGCCCTCTCCCGGTTCCGGTTTGCCGGCAAGCGCCTGACCCTGATCACGCTCCTCGCGATCCAGGCCTTTCCGACGGCGCTGGCGCTGGTGCCGATCTACCTGATCCTCAAGACCATCGGGCTGATCGGCACGCCGTTCGGCTTGATGCTGGCCTACGTGGCGAGCGCCCTCGTCTTCAGCGCGTGGAACCTGAAGGGATACTTCGACACCATTCCACGCGAGCTGGATGAGGCGGCGCTCATCGACGGCTGCACGGTCACCCAGGCCTTCATCCGCGTCATCCTCCCGCTGTCGCTGCCTGCGCTGGCCGTGACCGCGCTGCTCATGTTCCTGACGGCGTGGAACGAGTGGGTCATGGCGCAGACGCTTCTCTTCAACGAGGACACGTTCACGGTCCCGGTAGGACTCTGGGGCCTGCAGAACAATTACCGCGTGCCGTGGGGCTACTTCGCAGCGGCGTCGTGCATCGTCTCGATCCCGGTCGTCGTGCTGTTCCTCGGACTGCAGCAGTACTTCCGCTCCGGCCTCACCGTGGGAAGCGTCAAAGGCTGAGACGCCTTCACCTCCCGATCGTCGTGGCGGGAGGTCTGCTTGCGGTGCTGGCCATCGTCGCGATCGTCGTCTTTCGGCCGTCGGGCGAGTGGACGGGCGACGCCGCGCCGCCCGCGAGCGTTGGACCGGACCACTGGACGACCGGCGACAAGGACGCGATCGGCACCGCGGCGTCACGCCAATCCAACGTGTGGTTCACCGCCGCGCACGGCACGCTCGCCGACGTTCTCTACCCGACGGTCGACGCCGACAACCTGAGGCAGCTCGGCTTTCTCGTCACTGACGGCTCGAGCTTTCTCTTCGACGCCGCGACCCAGGGGGTCGCCAGCTCGACCGTCGCCGACGATCGCGCGCTCACCTACCGGCTCCAGGTCGATGACCCGCAGCGCCGATTCAGCCTGATCACCACGATGGCGACCGATCCGGCGCGACCGGTGGTGGTCCTCAGCTCTCAACTGATCGGTCAGGCGGCCAACCTCTCCGTTTACGCGTACCTCGTGCCGCACCTGCGCGGCTCGGGCGCTGCACAGACGGCCTTCTTCGACGGGTCGCGCGGATACGTGAGCAAGCAGGGCATGTGGCTTGCCGTCGCGGGCGACATGCGGGTCGGCGACCGCACCGCCGGCTACCTGGGCCGCGGGGACGGCCTCGACCAGTTGCACCACGACGCGCTCACCAACCGGTATCGCCAGGCCGGCCCGGGTGGGGTGACGCTCACGTGGAAGGTCCACACCGGGGTTGGATCGTGGATCACTGAGCTCGCATTGGGGACGAGCCGGGCCCAGGCCGATGGCGCGCTCGACGCGACGGCGAAGTCAGGAGCGCAGAGCGTGTTCGACGCTTATCGCTCAGGCTGGCGCGCCTACGCGTCCAGTCTCACGCCGCCCGCGAACGCCCAGCCGCTCTTCTTTTACAGCGCCGAGGTCATCAAGATGGCGGAGGACAAGATCCACGCGGGCGCGATCGTGGCCTCGCTCGCGCGTCCGTGGGGCGACACCGCTCCGGACAACGACGGCGACGTGGGGTACCGAAAGGTGTGGCCGCGCGACCTGTATCACGCGGCGAGCGGCATGCTCGCCGCCGGCGACTCGGCGACTGCTTACGACGTGCTCCGCTTCATGGGCATGCAGCAGAGAACGGACGGAAGCATGCCCCAGAACACAGACCTCAACGGGACGCCGGTGTGGACAGGGCAGCAGCTCGACGAGACGGCGGACGCGATCTTGCTCGGCGTGCGGCTCGCGGGCAAGGCGACCGGGCCTGACATCGCCCGAGCGGCCGACTACATCGTCCACAACGGGCCCGCCACACAGCAGGAGCGTTGGGAGGAGGCTTCGGGTTACTCGCCCGCCACGATCGCGGCCGAGATCGCGGCTCTGAAAGCGGCCGCCGCCTGGGGCGAGCGCAACGGCCTCGCCGCCCGCGCGGTAGCGTGGCTCGACACCGCGGCGCGCTGGGATGCCTCGCTGGAATCCTGGACGCTGGTCCATGCCGGAGCCGCAGGGGTCGACTACTACCTGCGCATATCTCCGGACGGCAAGCCCAACACCGCCGAGCCGATCAACCTCGCCAACGGCGGCGGCCTGTGGGACCAGCGCGAGATCGTCGATCCGAGCTTCCTCGAGCTGGTTCGACTTGGGGTGCGACCGGCGAGCGATCCACGCATTACGTCCACGCTCCGCGCGATCGACAACGTGTCCTTCGGTTCCGCGCGGGGGGTCAAGCTCTGGTACCGGTACCCGCACGATGGGTACGGAGAAAAGAACGAAGGCTCGGCGCCTCCGGGCCAGGGCCACCTCTGGCCGCTGCTGACGGGCGAACGCGGCGTGTACACGATGCTCGGCGGCGGCGACGCTCGCCCGTACCTCGACGAGCTGCAGATCCTTGCGGGTTCCGACCAGCTTCTGGGCGAACAGGTGTGGGAGGACACCGGTCTTCCGACCGGCTCAGCGCGGCCGCTAGTCTGGGCCCACGCCGAGTACATCATCCTGGCCAAGGCGGTCTCTACCGGAGCCGTCGACGACCGACCCGCTCAGTGAGCGCAGGTTCATGGTGACGACGATCCGTTCCGCACCGAGCACTCGCTCGTAGACGAGCTCGTCCTTGTCCGCGGACAACGTTCGCCTCGATCCGCGGCGCAGCGCGGCCGACTCTCGGCGCAGCACGCCCAGCCGCCGGAAATGCGCGAGCAGGTCGCGGTCCTGGTCCGCTCCCCACAGCATGGGCAGGCGCGCCTCGGCGTTCTCCGTCACGGCGTCCCTGCGCTGCGTGAGCCCGACCTCAGTGCCGTAGTAGATGACAGGCGTGCCGGGATAGGTCATGAGCATCGTCGCCGCGAGCTTGAGGCGGCGCCCGTCGCCCCCCGCCATCCAGAGAAAGCGGTTCATGTCGTGGTTGTCGAGCAGCGTCGCGAGTGCCAAACCTGGAAACGCGTGGTCGTGTTTGTCCATCCAGGCCGCGAGCTCGATGGCGCTCATGCGGCGGCGAGCAAACGTGTCGCGCACGACGTTGGCGAAATCGAAGTCGAAGATCGCGTCGAGCCGGCCGGCGTACCGCGCCAGCCAGTCGAAGTGGCCCGTCGCCTCGCCCAGCACCAGCGCGTCCGGCTTCACCTCCCGAAGGCCGCGGCGCAGCTCGATCCAGAAGGCGGGATCTGCACCCGCCACGTGGTCGCACCGGACGCCGTCCGCCCCATAGTCCGTCACCCAGTGGCGGGCGACCTCGACCAGGTACCGCTGCACACGGCGGCTGCCCGTGTCGAGCTCGGGCAGCGAGATGTCGTCGTAGAAGCACCGGTAGAAGTGCGGCCACTGCCAGAACCGAAAGAAGTCGGCGGCGTCGCCTCCGCGCGCGACAGCGTCGCGAAACAGATGATGGCCCCGGCCGGTGTGATTGGGCACAAAGTCGAGAAGCACGCGCATGCCGCGCCCGTGCGCCGCTGAGATCAAGCGCTTCAGCGCTGCCTCACCCCCGTAGCGCGGCTCAACCGCGTAGAAGTCCTCGTGGTCGTAGCCGTGATGCGAGGGCGCCTGGTGGACCGGCGTCAGCCAGAGCACGTTGCAGCCGAGGCTCTCGATGTGGTCCAGGTGCTCGGTGACGCCGTCGAGGGTTCCGCCGTACAGCGCGGTAGGTGACCCGGGCTCCGGGAGCGGTCCGTCGGGTCGGGCGAAGCGATCGACGATGACCTGATAGACGATTGCGTCGCGCATCCAGTCGGGCGGGTCGGGCTCGGCGCTGAACGCGAACTCCTGCCCGCGTGGACGCGGGTCGGAGTCGGAGGCCCATAGCGCGCCCGAACCGGTCTGCACACCGACCCTGTACCTTCCGTCCGCGCTTGGGATGACGTCGATGACCGCCGGCTCGAGATCGGTCCGCACCTCGACCTCGCGCCGCGGATCGGCGCCGGCCGCGACGAGGCCGCCGTGGAACGCTCCTCCATACAGCGCCCGGGCGCGACGCATCTCCTGCGCGAACGCCTGGTGCCCGAAGAAGAAGTCCTCGCCGCTCTGCACGCGGGGAACGAGCGCGTGGACCGAGAGAAGGAACAGCGCGTGGGCGGCGAGGTCGACGCCCTCCTCGTCGACGAGCAGGTCGAGGCTGTTGCGCCTCCGCAGCATCTCGCTGATCGTCGCCATTCCTGGTTCGGGCAGAGCCGGAGCCACCGCGGCGAGCTGGGGACCCGGACCATCGCGCAGTCGCTCATAACGCTTGCGCAGCTCGCTCCCGTATGCCAGGCGAAGGTGCTGCTCGAGGCCCCACATGAGCTGACCGTCGAGCGCGCGGTGGCCCAGGGCCCAGTCGAAGAACGCCTCGGCCGCTCCGCGCTCGCCGCAGACGTCGAGAGCGTGCGCGACGAGGACATCCTCGCCCGGCCTCGCAATGAGCGCGCCGGACACCTCCTGGTGCTGTGCGATCACGAGCACGCTGCGCGCGTAGAGGTCCGAGACGCCGGCTCGATCGTCGAGGTCCGGGATGCGATCGACGACCGACGCCCGCGTGGCGCCGGCAAGGGGCGGCAGGTCGAAGTCGCCGCTCGTGATCGTGTCGCCGTCGGCCGACCAGCGCGTCTCGCCCTCGCTCGTCATGACCCGGACCACGTTCGTGCCTCGCAGGTAGCCCAGCTCCTCGCCCGGCTGCGCGACGAGGTAAGCGAGCACCCAGCCGTTGCCGACCGGCGCGAACGTCGTCTTCACCGGCCGGCCGCCTTCATCTCGGCGGCGATGCGCAGCACACCGTCCGCGCGCTCGATGTCTTCCAGCGGCTGCGGCAGCGCGAGCCGCCAGTTGGGGAACTCGTCGATGGTTCCCGGGACGTTGGGCCGCTCGTGCACGCCGAGCGCGTCCTCCAGCGAGACCAGCACCATGCGCGGGCGTCCCCGCGCCAGCAGCCGATACGCGGCCACGGCCACGTCGACCGGCGGCGTCTCGTCGGGCAGCTGGGTGAGGCTGACCAGCTTGTCGCGGAGGTGGTGCAGCCGGTGCTCGGGCTCGCTGCGCGTCCAGATGCCGGCGATGGTCGGCAGGTCGTGCGTCCCGACCGCCGCGACCGCGTCGTGGGGCCAGTGACGGGGATCGGAGCCTTCGAACCAGACCAGGCGATACGACAGCGAGCCCTTCTTGCGCAGGTGCTTGCGGACCGTCGGCTCGACGAGCCCGAGGTCCTCACCGATCACGAATGCGTTGGCGCGCCGGCTTTCGTTGGCGAGCAGAGCGAGCAGGATCGGCGCGGGATACTTCACGTACGCGCCCTGCGCGGCGGTTTTCCCATCGGGGATCCAGAACAGCCGGAACAGGCCCATCACGTGGTCGAGCCGGACGCCGGCCGCGTGCCGGCCCGCGCTGCGAATCGCGTCGATGAACGGCTCCCAGCGTGCGTCGCCCAGCCGCCACGGGTTCAGCGGCGGCAGGCCCCAGTCCTGGCCGTCGCGGAAGAACTCGTCGGGCGGGGCCCCGACCCGCATACCGGGCGCGATCTGGTCGCGCCAGCGCCACGCGTCGAAGCCGTCCGACGCGAAGCCGACCGGCACGTCGGTGATGAGCCCGATCTCGCGGGAGGCACGCGCGAGCTGGCGGTCGACGTGGAACTGCAGCCACAGGTGAAAAGGAATGCGGACCAGGTGTGGCTCGTCGCCGTCGCCAGGCCAGCCGCGCCAGGCCGGCCCCCACGCCTCGCACCGGGCGTTGAAGGTCGCGAAGTCCTGCAGCGGGCGACCCTGCCGGCGCACGTACTCAGACAATCCCTGTGGCTCAGGAACCGCTCTGAAGATCTCGGCGAGGGCCTGCATCTTGAGCTGGTAGACGGCGTCGTAATCGATCCTCCGCTGCGCGTTGAGATGGCCGGCGGCTCTCTGCGTCGCGCCCAGGTCGACTCGGTCCGCGCCCTCGACCTCCTCCACGCGGAGGTAGATCACGTTCCGAAACCGCCGCGTCGACGCGTAGTACGGCGACGGCTGGTAGGGCAGGGTCGGCGTCTGCGCGCCCAGCGGGTTGAGCAGGATGACGGAGGCTCCCGCCCTGCGGGACCAGCGGGCAAAGCGCCGAAGATCGGCGAGGTCGCCGACCCCCCAGCTCTCCCGAGAGCGCAGCGCGTAGAGCTGGACCGCCCATCCCCACGCGCGCTGGGCCGCAGGGGCGCAGGGCTCGTCGGGCAGCTTGGGGCGGCGCACACGGGGCGGCCGGTCCTTCGTCGCCCCCATCGCTCGCAGGATCGCCTCCTCCACGTCCGGCGGCGTGACCACCACCTCGCCCTGCCAGCCGTGATAAGCCGGCACGATGCCCCAGCGCCGCGCGCGGTCGGGCGTCAGGCGAGCGCTCGGAAAGGCTCGGGCTGGAACTCCGCGAGCACGCCGGTCCAACCGGCGAGCGCGCTCATCACGGCGGGGTCGTCGTGCACCAGCCAGGAAAGGTGCCGCAGCGCGTGCTCGAGGACCGCGTCGACGCCGATCGCCATGGGCGCGGCCATCGCCTCGCCGCGTGCGAGGTCGGTCCTGCGCACGGGCAGCGAGACGAGCGAGTCGGGAGGCAGGGACTCAGGCAAAGCGACGACCGCCACGTAGGTCAGGATCACGCGTCCTTCCTCGTGGCGCCACGACGTGGAATGGACCACAACCGGGGCGAGCGGATACCACTTCAGGACGTCGAGCACCGTGTCGTGCGGTTTGGCGGCCGTGGACAGGCCAACGCGGAGCGACTCGGCGTGGACCGGCTTCATCCAGAGCAGGCCCTCCTCGCCCAGGGCGACCGGCAGGATCTCGAGGGTCTGGGCCACGAACTGGGGCGACCAGGGCAGCGACGAGATCGGCGGTCCCATCGTCTCCAGCACGCGGGCGGCGGGCGGCTTACCTCTTCGCGCCACTTTCCTCGACGGTGCGCCAGACCGCCCTCACCTGGGCGGGCGTGAGGTCCTGCTGATGGGCAGTCCGGCCGTGCTCCTGGACCATCCGGATGATTCCGGCCCGTGATCCCCGCATCACAGCGCCGCATCTGCACGTGACTTCCATCAACACGCTTCACAGCCTAGCCGACGCGTACGATGCTGGCCATGGCGATCGCAGAAGACCTCGAAGTCGCGCAGTTCCTCAAGGGCGGTCCGAAGAAGCTCTTCATCGGCGGGCGTTGGGTGGACTCCTCGAGCGGCAGGACGTTCAACACGGCCGATCCCGCCACCGGCGACATCCTCGCCAAGGTCGCCGAGGCCAACGTCGAGGACGTCGACAAGGCGGTCGCCGCCGCCCGCAAGTCGTTCGATCGCGGAACGTGGCGCGACCTACCCCCCGCGGAGCGGGCCAAAGTCCTGTGGAAGGTCGGCGACATGATCGAGGAGCGGGCACTGGAGTTCGCCCAGCTCGAGACGCTCGACAACGGTATGCCGATCAACGATGCGCTGCTGTTCCACGCGCCGCTGGCCGCCGCGACGTTTCGCTACTACGCCGGTTGGGTGACCAAGCTCGACGGCGCCACGCAGCAGGTCTCCCTGCCCGGCAAGTACCTGAGCTACACGCTGCGCGAACCGGTCGGCGTGGTCGCCCAGATCATCCCGTGGAACTTCCCGCTCCTGATGGCGGCGTGGAAGCTGGCGCCCGCGCTGGCATGCGGCAACAGCGTCGTGCTCAAGCCTTCGGAGGAGACGCCGCTGAGCGCGCTGCGCCTCGCCGAGCTTCTGCAGGACGCCGAGATCCCGGATGGCGTGGTCAACGTGGTCCCCGGTTTTGGCGAGATCGCGGGTGCACGCCTGGCCTCGCACCCGGACGTCGACAAGATCGCGTTCACCGGCTCGACCGAGGTCGGCAAGATCATCGCCCGGGCGTCGGCCGACAGCAACCTGAAGCGGGTCAGCCTCGAGCTGGGCGGAAAGTCACCCAACATCATCTTTGGCGACGCCGACCTCGCCAAGGCGGTGTCCGGCGCCTTCTTCGGCATCTTCTTCAACCAGGGCCAGGTCTGCTCGGCGGGGTCACGCCTCTTCGTGCAGGAGAAGATCTACGACCACGCGCTGGACGAGCTGCTCAAGACCGTCGCCGACACCCGCATCGGTCCCGGCATCGACCCGATCAACCAGATGGGTCCGCTCGTCTCGAAGACGCAGCTGGACCGCGTGCTCGGTTACATCCGGACCGGCAACCAGGAGGGCGCGCGCCTGCTGGCCGGCGGCGACCGGCCGGAGGGCCTCGACTCGGGGAACTTCGTCAAGCCGACGGTCTTCGCCGACGTCGACGCGAGCATGCGCATCGCGCGCGAGGAGATATTCGGCCCGGTCGTCGCGGCCATCCCATTCAGCGACGAGGAGGATCTGGTCGCGAAGGCGAACAGCACCATCTACGGTCTGGTCGCCGGCGTGTGGACCAACGACGTCGCTCGCGCGCACCGCGTCGCGCATGCGCTGAAGGCGGGCACCGTCTACGTCAACTGCTATCACGTCGTCGATGCCGTTACGCCGTGGGGTGGCTACAAGCAGAGCGGTTGGGGCCGCGAGCTCGGGCCGTATGCCCTCGACCTTTACACCGAGGTCAAGAACGTCATCGTGGACATCGCCTGACCGGTCGCCGGCTTCACCGCTCCACGACGATCGCCTTGACGGACTCCAGCAGATAAGGATCGACCCCGTCCAGTCTTTCGCAGAGGCTGTGGATCCGGACGTAGAGGTCTGGCGTAACGCGCCGGTTCTGCTCGACCAGGAAACCGCAGAGAGTCTCGAGCGCGAGGTTGAAATCCAGGCCGTCGATGAACTCCTGGACCTCGCGCACCTCGTTCTCCGACAGGGCGCCGCGGCTGCTCAAGATCAGGCCGTGGAACTCCGCCGTGACCTCCATATCAGGTGGACGGAGAAGTATGCGGCGGCCTTGCGCGGATTAGGTTAAGGACGTGTTCTTCCGGCTCGGCCTCATTCTCAGCGCGCTCCAATTGCTGATCGTCGTGCCGGGCGGGCCGGGCGGGGCGCCCGTGCCGCAGCCGGCTCCGCCCCCCGTTCAAGCGCCCGCGCCCAGCGCGGCCGACATCTTCGACTTCCCTCTCGCGAGCTGGGCCCCGCACTGCCTTGGCTTCGGCAGCGAGTGGCGGTACTGCAACGGGACCGCTCTCCGAGCGTGCCCGTCCGGGGCGGTGTGGCTCCACACCGGGACCGACGTGGTGGCGACGGCGGGCCAGCCGGTGGCCGCGGCGGGGGACGGCGTGATCGTGGGTTACCTGATCGATCCGATGTTCCGAGGCGGCGTGTTGATCCGTCACCCAACGGGGGCAGGAGTCGTGATCACGCAGTACTGGCACGTGTGGCTGCGCGAGGGCTACGCACAGGGGACGCACGTGAGCCGGGGCGAGGCGTTCGCGGACGTTGCCGACATGGGCGACAGGACGCATCTCCACTTTGCGGTCTTCGGCGGGGACCTGGAATCGCATGCGTGGAACGGCGCGCTGCCGCCGAGCGCGTGCTCAGGATTCCCGGCGTTCCCCTACCGGTTCGTCGATCCGACGGCGTTCATCGAGGCGCACCTGCCGCCGGTGCACCTCGCCAGGGGCACGCGTGCTTAGGGACAGTTCGCGATCAGGAACTGAGCCTCGCTGATGAGCTGGCTTGCCGTAGACGCGGCGACGTGCTTGCCCGACTGCGCGCTCACCTCGTTGATGAACGCCTGGTAGTCGCGGGCAGCGCCCGCGCAGTCGCCGCCGGACCTTGCAGCAGCCGCGTGCTGCAGCTTCTTGAGCAGCGAATTTGCGATGCCATGGTTGTTGATGGCCCCGCTCGTTAATGCGTTCTGAAGGTCGGCGATGATGCTGCCGGCCGTTACGGCCACGGCTGCTTCGAAGGCAAAGCCCTCCGGCGCGATCCCGTCGGTGAGGGGATTGGTGGATTCTGCGCCGGTCTGGTCGTTGATCGACAGCAACGAGCTGATGAAGGCGAACGTGTTCGGGTCGAGGGTCCCTACGTTCACAAAGACGGTATGGGTGCCGGGGTCGACCCCGGTACCGAACTGGATGATCAAGCCGCTTGGGATGCTCGCCACAGGCGTGGTGACGCCGGTCGAGCTATTGATGCTGACGAGATTGAACGTGCAGCAATCGGTGATTCCGAAGAGCTGACTCCCGTCGACCGCGATCTGACGGACCGGCTGGTCAAGCAGCAGCGCGGGTGAGATGGCTCCTGTGCTGTCGTCGATCGAGAAGACCTGGCTGGTGTTCGTCCCGACAGGCCCCGAGATGTCCTCGCGCGCGACGTAGATGGTGTGCGAGGCCGAGTCGATGCCCATCGAATAGATGAAGGATCCAAATGGATTGGGGATGTTGGCTACCGGTGTGATGGCGGCCGTGGCCGGAGTCACCTTCACGACCTGCGTCTGAGTCAATCCGAACAGCGTGCCGCTGGACGTGTCGAAGACGAAGGTCTGCGGCACAGCCCCGGTGAAAGAGGGGTTCGCCACGACGAGGCCGGTTTGGCTGTCGATGTTGAGTAGCTCAAACAAGAAGATTGGAAAGCCGGTGTTCGGGTCGAATCCCGTGACACTCGTCCGAAGCGCAAAGAGCCTATGGTCCCGCGGATCGCTGACGAGCGATGTGCTCTGCGGCTGGTTCGGCGTGTTGAGGTTTGCCACCTGCGTGAACGCGCCGGTGGAAGGGTCGATCTTGACCAACGTCTGTGCGGCGCTGGTGATCGCGAAGAGAGTGCCTGTGCTCGAGGCGGCAGACGCCGCCGGCGCCTGGGCTGCGAACGGAACCACCGCGAACGCCGTGGCCGCGAGGTAGATCAGTGCGCGGCGCAAAAGCATCATGGACATGCCCCCAACCCTCCCTCCGGGCGGATACGTAGGGCGGAAGCTTAATGGCCGTCGGTTAACGAATCAATAGGCGATTCAGTCGTCGTAACCGAGGTTCGGGCGCAGCCAGCGCTCGGCCTCGGCGGCCGTCATCCCCTTACGCCGGGCGTAGTCCTCGACCTGGTCCCGCCCGATCTTGCCGACCATGAAGTACCGCGACTGGGGGTGGGCGAAATACAGCCCGGAGACGGCCGCCGTGGGCGTCATGGCTCCGCTCTCGGTCAGCTCCATGCCGATCGAGCGAGCGTCCAGCAGGTCGAACAGCGTCTGCTTCTCGGTGTGGTCCGGGCAGGCGGGGTAGCCGAACGCCGGCCGGATGCCGCGGTATCGCTCGGCGAGCAGCTCCTCGTTCGGCAGCTTCGGGCCGGTCTCGTACCACGACCGCCGCACGACCTCGTGCAGGTATTCTGCGAACGCCTCGGCGAGGCGGTCGGCGAGGGCCTTGACCATGATCGCGCGGTAGTCGTCGTGCTCGGCCGTGAACCGCCCGGCGAGCTCGTCCACCCCGATCCCGGCCGTGACCGCAAACGCCCCGATGTGGTCGCGTTCGGGCGCCACGAAGTCGACCAGCGACAGGTACGGCTTGTCGTCGCCGTGGTCGACCTGCTGCCGGAGCATCGGGAAGCGCAGGCCGTTGTCGAGCGCGAGGTCGTCGCCGTCCGCTCGAGCCGGCCAGAAGCCGTACACTCCGCGGGCCTTTACCCATCCTTTGGCCACGATCTCGTCGAGGAGCACCTGGGCGTGGCCGAAGAGCTCGCGGGCCGCCGCGCCGTGGGATGGGCTGTCCAGGATCGCCGGGTACTTGCCCTTGAGCTCCCACGCGTGGAAGAAGAACGTCCAGTCGATGTACTCGCGTAGCTGGGCGAGGGCCGGCTCGATGACCTTCCGCCCCGTGAACGGCGGTGTTGGCAGGTCGTCGAACGGAAGGCGCAGGCGCTTCGCGCGCGACTCCCCGAGCGTAAGGAGCGGCCGCCGTGAGGAGGTGTGCTGCGCGCGCAGCTTCTCCTGCAGCACGGCGTTGTCTCGCTCGAACGTTTCGCGGCGTCCGGTGTCGAGCAGGTCGGACACGACACCGATCACGCGCGACGCGTCGAGGACGTGGACCGTCGTGCCGTCGTAGGCCGGCGCGATGCGCACAGCGGTGTGCTGCTTGGAGGTGGTCGCGCCCCCGATGAGCAGCGGGATGCGAAAGTCGCGCCGCGTCATCTCCTTCGCAACGACGACCATCTCGTCGAGCGAAGGGGTGATCAGGCCGGACAGGCCGACCACGTCTGCGCCGAGCTCGACGGCCGTGTCCAGGATCTTGTCGGCCGGCACCATCACGCCGAGGTCGTGCACCTCGTAGTTGTTGCACGCGAGCACGACGCCGACGATGTTCTTGCCGATGTCGTGCACGTCCCCCTTGACCGTCGCGAGGACGAGCCTGCCGCGCACGTGCTGGTCGCCTGTCGCCTCCTTTTCCGCCTCCATGAACGGCTGGAGGTAGGCGACCGCCCGCTTCATCGCGCGGGCGCTCTTGACGACCTGCGGGAGGAACATCTTGCCGGCGCCGAAGAGGTCGCCGACGACCTTCATCCCGTCCATCAGTGGGCCCTCGATGACGAGGAGCGGCCTGCCGTACTTGACCCGGGCCTCCTCCGCGTCCTCTTCTATGTACGCGACCTCGCCGTGCAGCACGGCGTGCTTGAGGCGCTCCTCGACGGAGCCCTCCCTCCAGGCGAGGTCGACCTCGCGCTTCGCGCCGGCGCCGGAGACCGACTTGGCGAAGTCGACCAGCCGTTCCGTCGCGTCCGGCCGGCGGTCGAAGATGACGTCCTCGACCATCTCGAGCAGGTCCTTCGGGATGTCCTCGTAGACGACGAGCTGTCCCGCGTTGACGATGCCCATGTCGAGTCCCGCGCGGATCGCGTGGAAGAGGAAGGCCGAGTGGATCGCCTCACGCACGCGGTCGTTGCCGCGAAATGAGAACGACAGGTTGGAGACGCCGCCGGACACGTGCACGCCTGGGCACTTCTGCTTGATCAGGCGCGTCGCCTCGATGAAGGCCTTCGCGTACGCCGCGTGCTCCTCGATCCCGGTCGCGATCGGAAGGATGTTGGGGTCGAAGATGATGTCTTCAGGCGGGAAGTCCACCCTGTCCACCAGCAGCCTGTAAGCGCGGGTGCAGATCTCAACCTTGCGCGCGACCGTGTCCGCCTGGCCGATCTCATCGAAGGCCATCACGACCACGGCCGCCCCGTACTCGCGGACCTTGCGGGCCTGCGCCAGGAACGGCTCTTCGCCGCCCTTGAGGCTGATGGAGTTGCAGACTCCCTTGCCCTGCAGGCACTTCAGCCCGGCCTCGAGCACGGTCCACTTCGAGCTGTCGACCATGATTGGAATGCGAGCGATCTCGGGCTCGGTCGCGATCAGGTTCAAGAAGCGCACCATCGCCTCCTCGGAGTCGAGGAGGTCGGCGTCCATGTTCACGTCGAGCAGGTTGGCGCCGCCCCGCACCTGTTCGAGGGCGACCTGGACCGCGCCCGAGAAGTCGCCCGACTCGATCAAGCGACGGAACCGGATCGAGCCCGTCACGTTGGTCCGCTCGCCGATCACCACGAAACCCGAGTCGGGACTGATCTCGAACGGCTCGAGGCCGCTGAAGCGGGGCCGCGGCACCCGCTGCGGCACCCGGCGTGGGGCAACCTCCGCCAGGGCATCGCGGATCTGCCGGATGTGCTCCGGGCCCGTGCCGCAGCATCCTCCGGCGGCGTTGAGGTAGCCGGCCTCCGCGAACTCCTTGAGGAGACGGCTCGTGGTGGGCGGCTGCTCGTCGTAACCGCCGAACGCGTTGGGCAGACCGGCGTTCGGATAGCAGGTCACGTAGACGGGGGCCACCCGTGACATCGCCGCGATGTAGGGACGCATCTCGGTCGCACCGAGTGAGCAGTTGATGCCGGCGGCGAAAGGCCTCGCGTGCTCGACCGAGGTCCAGAAGGCCTCGACCGTCTGCCCGGAGAGGTTGCGGCCGCTGCGGTCGACGATTGTGACCGACAGGAAGAGTGGAATCTCCGGCGCGACTTCCTTGACCGCGGCGATCGCGGCCTTGCCGTTCAGGGTGTCGAAGACGGTCTCGATGAGAAGGATGTCGACGCCCCCTTCCTTAAGCGCGCGCGCCGCCTCCGCGTAACCCTCGCGCAGCTGGTCGAACGTGACCTCGCGATACGACGGGTCGTCCACGCGTGGCGAGAGGGACAGGGTCACGTTGGTGGGGCCGAGGGATCCGGCCACGAATCGATCGCCGACCTCGTCGGCCGCTTTGCGCGCGAGCCTCGCCCCGGCGAGGTTCATCTCGTAGACGTGGTCCTCGAGGCCGTAGTCGGCCTGCGAGACGCGGGTGGCGGTGAAGGTGTTGGTCGTGATGATGTCCGCTCCCGCGGCGAGGTAGTCGCGATGCACCTGAAGCACCAGCTCGGGCTGCGAGAGGCAGAGCACGTCGCTGTTGTTGCGCAGCGGTTTGGGATGGTCGCGGAATGGCTGGCCCCGAAAGTCCGCGTCGCTGAGGCCTTTGTGCTGGAGCATCACGCCCATCGAGCCGTCCAGGATCACGATCCGCTGCTTGAACAGCCGATCGAGGCGCTCTCTAACCGTGGCTGCAGCCTCCATGGGAGACCAATAAGAGTACGGCGGAAGTCATCGGCCCCGACTCTGGGCCGGCCATGGCTCAGTCCCCGACCGGGCTCCAGACCTGGAACCGTCCGTCGTCATAGAGCAGGCGCCGGCCGCTGTTGGGCAGCGCATCGGCAGCCGCCTTCCGCTTGGCGGAGCTGGTGTTGTTACCCAGGTAGTACTGCTGGTCGATCACGACATAGCTCCTTGCCTCGAGCATGTCCGGGAAGTCGTTGATGGTGTGGCGGTTGGCCAGCCAGATGTCGAGGCCGGCGTCCGCGTTGACCGGCGCGTCGGGCGGGATCACCAAGGCCGCACTCTGCAGCTGCCCGACCGCGTTGGGCTTTTCGTAAACGGAGTTCCACGCGAGCAGCGCCGGTGGAAAGCCGCCCGTCCCCCAGCCGAGGAGCAGCGCAGGCAGGGCCACGGCCACCGCCATCGCACGACGGATCGACGTCCGCTCGAGGAAGCGCCTCGCCCCGATGCCGCCCGCGACCATCAGAGGGAACATCAATAGAAGGACGTAGTGGAGGTTGAGGATGTTCTGCGGGATGTGCTCGCTCAGCACGTTCGCGAGGTACGGCGGCACCGCGAACAGGAGCCAGCGCGGCGCGAGCACCGGCAGGGCGAACATCGACGCGATGATCGCGGCCACGATCAGCAGCGCTCCCGGTCGGACGAGGGCCTCGAGGATCGCCAGCGGTGACACCGGCAGGTCCGGGTTGAGGCCGACCAGCCAGCGGTAGTAGACGAAGTCGGTGTATCCGTTGGGCGCGCGCAGGTGCTGCTGCACGATGCCGGTGCCGACCAGGAACCACCCGACCGCGAGGTACAGGATGAAGCGCCAGTGCGTCCTCACCTCCGGAGCGCCGTACCTCGACATGAGGATCGCCAGGACTGCCACGGTGTAGACCTGATCCTCCTTGCAGGTGAGGTCGAGCATGCAGAAAGACCACATCAGGACGCGCCGGCCGCGCAGCCCCGCCCACGCCGCGACCAGCGCAAACGCCAGCGCCATGTTCTCGGGGTGGAAGAAATCGCGCGCCGCCTCCTGGGTTGCCGCCCAGAAGGGAACCGGCGCGGCAAGCGCCACCGCGAGCCACGCGGACTCTCTTCTCTCCGCGGGCAGGATGGCGCGAAAGAAAAGGTATGCGGCCGGGCCTGCGGCCGCGAGGCCCGCTGAGGAGAAGATGACGAGCACGATCGGGCTCGGCCAGAGCTTCTCGATCGCCGCAATGGCGAGGAAGATCGGCTCCAGGTGGATGCCCAGGAAATTCGCGCGGGCGAAGCTCGAGTAGAACCAGTCGCCCTGCGTGATGCCCCAGATGACCTGCTGGTCGTACGCGAGGTCCCATGCGTCGCTGGTCAGGCCATACATGCGCTGCAGCTCGCCGTGGAGCGTCCAGGCGAACGCGATGGCGGCGGTGAGGAGAGGGATGGCCGGGAACACCCACCACGCCTCGTTGCGCGCGGAGTCGTGAGGGCCAACGCCGATTCGAGCTGCTTCGACCGCCACCGCGACCAACCATAATCAACCGATGGCCCGCCAGCCGGCCGCGGAATCTCCGCAGGTCTCGGTGATCGTCCTGGTCTACAACGAAGTCGATAGCGTCGAGCCCCTCCACCGCGAGCTGATGGGGGTGCTCGAGTCGCTGGGCCGGTCGTTCGAGGTCGTCTACGTCGACGACGGCAGCCGGGACGGAAGCACCGAGCGTCTACGCGAGCTGGCTTTGAATGACTCGCGCGTGCGCGCGGTCAGCTTCCGCCGTAACTTCGGCCAGACCGCGGCTGTGCAGGCCGGCATCGACAACAGCCGGGGCGAGGTCCTCGTCTTCCTCGACGGCGACATGCAGAACGATCCGCATGACGTGCCGCACCTGCTGGCGAAGATCGACGAGGGATACGACGTCGTCAGCGGATGGCGGCGCGACCGGCGCGACGCGGCGACGCGTGTCATCCCGTCGAAGATCGCCAACTGGCTGATCGCGCACGTGACAGGAGTGCGGCTGAGCGACTTCGGCTGCACGCTGAAGGCTTACCGGCGCGAAGTCATCGAGGACGTGAAGCTCTACGGCGAGATGCATCGCTTC
>DATIOJ010000111.1:0-19622 GCA_035473355.1 Candidatus Limnocylindrales bacterium | reverse complement strand
GCGTCATGGCGTCGTTGAGCTTCATCCGTATGTCCTCGATCGCGTGAGTGAGGATCGCGTTGCATGTCGCGCGCGCTATCGCGATGTGGAAGTCGGTGTCGTGGCGCATGTACTCGGGCTCGGTGGTCGCGGCGACCATGCCCTCGATCGACTTGCGCATCGCCGCAAGGTCCTGTGCGCGGCGGGCGCGCGCGGCCGTGCGGGCGACCTGCGGCTCGATGAGGCTGCGGTACTGGAGCAGATCCTCGAGGTCCTTGCGATGGCGCATGACCCGCATGATCATCTCGTCGGCCGCGAGCGAGTCACCGTCGCGCTGCGACACGAACGTGCCGCCCGTCCGGCCACGGCGCGACTCGACCAGGCCCGCCGCCTCGAGCAGGCGCAGCGCGTTCTGGATGGTCGGCCTTCCGACTCCGAACATCACGGCCAGCTCGCGCTCCGCCGGGAGCGCCTCCCCCGGTTTGATGAGGCGGAGCGCGATGTGGCGGCGGATCTGCTCGGCCACGTACTCGTGAGCGCGCAGCTGCTGGATCCGCTCGAAGCGAACGCTCGTGGAGCCGTTGGTCGTCTTAACGGCCATCTGGCTTCAACTTCGCGATCTCGGTGACGAAGCGGCTGAACAGCCGCTCGCTGCGCTTCCGAACCTCGGGCGCGATGCGGTGCGTCTCCTCGAGCAGGGCATCGGGGTCGACCCCGTCGCCGTCCAGCTCATGCCGGTAAGCCTTGACCCAGCTGTCCATGATCGCTGGCGTCACCTCGGGGTGGAACTGCAGGCCGAGGCTCCTGCCGATGACATACGCCTGCGGACCGGCATCACTGTCCGCGATGAGGTCGGCGCCCGGGGGAAGCGTGAACGAGTCGAAGTGCCAGTTGAACCATGGCCCTTCCGAAACCAGGTCGGGATCGTTCGACCGCACGGACTGCCAGCCGATCTCTGGCGTGTCCGAGCGAAACGACTTGCCGCCCGCAACCCTCGCCAGCAGCTGGCCGCCGAAGCACAGCCCAAGAACAGGCACGTCGTTGTCCAACGCGTCCTTCAGCAGCCCGGCCTCGCGCGGGATGAAGGGTTTGGAGTCGTCGAACGCGGCGAACTCAGAGCCGAGCGAAGCGACCATATCGTAGTCCCTCGGGTCGGGCACGTCGCCATCGAGGTCGATCCGGAACACCTCGACGTCGAAGCCCTGCTCCTTCAACCAATCGCCTAGGTATCCCGGCGGCGTCGGCTCCTCGTGTTGAAGGATCAGCGCTTTCACGAGAGCTTTGCCGCCAGCTCGCGTCCCACCTGCTTCAGCGCCCCGGCAAACCGCTCGACCATCTCGGCGAGCTCGGCGTCGGTGCTGGTGAAGGGTGGCGCGAAGAGCGTCTGGTCGCCCGCGAATCCGTCGCGCGTCGGCATCGTCGAGTACGTGATGAGCCCGTGCTCGAACGCCACGTCGTCGACCCGGGCGGCGGTGCGCAGCTCAGGCGGCAGGTAGGACTTGCCGTCCCGCGGATCGACGTACTCAACGCCGAGCAGGTATCCATGGCCGCGCACCTCGTGCACGAACGGGACGTCTTTGACCGCGGCCGCGAGCTCGTCGCGGAGGCGCGGTCCCCGCTCGCGGACGCGATCGATGAGCTTCTCCTTCTTGAGGACGTCGACCACGGCAAGCCCCACCGCGCACGAGAGCGGCGCGCCGTCCCACGTGTGACCGAGGGTGAACTTGCGCGATCCGTTGGCGATGGCCCCGTACACATGGTCGCGGACAAGCACGGCCCCGATCGCGGTGTAGCCGGCGCCGAGTCCTTTGGCCGTGGCGATGATGTCGGGCAGGATGGGCAAGCTTTCGGCCGCGAACCAGTGCCCGGTCCTGCCGACGCCGGTCACGATCTCGTCGAAGCAGATCAGAAATCCGTGCCGCTCGCGCCGCTCGGCCAGGCCCTCCCAGAAGCGTTTGGGCGGCGAGTACGACGGCAGGGCGGCGGCACTGATGGGTTCGCAGAAATAGGCGGACACGTTCTCCGGGCCCGCCACCTCGAGGGCTCGGTCGAGCGCCCGGAGCGCCTGCTCGCCGCTCGGGTCGAAGCGCCAGGTGCTGGGCGGGATGTGGAGGTGCTCGGACATGTAGATCTCGAACGGGCGCTTCAGGCCGGGCCGGCCGGTGAGCGCCAGCGTGGCCATGGTCGGGCCGTGGTAGGCCTGGGCTGGCGAGATGACCTGCCAGCGCTTCGCCTCACCGCGGTCGACGTGATACCGGCGCGCGATCTGCAGCGCCATCTCGTTGGCTTCCGCGCCGCCGGTGACGAAGCGGACGCGGGTGAAATCCTTCGGCGCAAAACCCACCAGCTCCGCCGCGAGCTGCTCCTGCGGCGGATTGGTCAGCCGCTCGTTGTGGACGTAGGACAGCTTTTCAGCCTGCGCCCTGGCCGCCGCGATGATGTCTTTTCGGCCATGGCCGAGCGTCGCGGCCATCGAGCCGCCGCTCATGGCGTCGAGGTATCGCTTGCCGGTGGCGTCCTCGATCCACACGCCGTCGCCGCGAATGAGGACCGGGTACCGGCGGTTGAACTCGAGCGGGAGGACGTGCGTCGACTGGGCGAGCACCACTGTCTCCCGCGCTCGGGCCATTCGCCCTCTCCCCTACCTCGGCCGCCGGGACGGCGGCCGGGCCTCAAAACCAGGCGATAAAGACTCGAAGGAGATCGATACTATCATTGCAATGGACCTCGTACAGGCCCATTTTGTTCGCCTGCTTTCGGGGTCTTGAGGGAGGAGCGCATGGCCACAACTACCGGCACCCTGACGGTTATCGAGCCGGCGACCGAGAGAGTCCTGGCCGAGCTCAAGGAGGCAAGCGCCGCCGACGCCGACGCGGCGGTCGCCCGCGCGAAGGCGGCCTATCCGGCCTGGAGGGCAGTCAGCCCCAAGGACCGCGGCAACATGATGCGTCGCATCGCGGCCGCGATCGACAAGCACCGCGAGGAGCTGGCGCAGCTCGAGGCGCGGAACGTGGGCAAACCGATCAGCGACGCGCGCGGCGAGGTCGGCATGGTGATCGACGTCTTCCAGTACTACGCCGGGGCGCCAGAGCGGCTGCTCGGCAAGACGATCCCCGTCGCCGGCGGCGTGGACTTCACCTTCCGCGAACCGCTTGGCGTCGTGGCGTTGATCGTCCCCTGGAACTTCCCGCTTCCGATCGCGTCCTGGAAGGTTGCTCCCGCGCTTGCCGCCGGCAACACCGTCGTGCTCAAGCCCGCCGGCCTGACGCCGCTCACCGCCGTCGAGCTGGGCAAGATCGCGCTCGAGGCAGGGCTTCCCGAAGGCGTCCTCAACGTGGTGGTCGGCGCCGGCCGGGTGGTCGGCGAACGCTTGGTGCAGCATCCCGATGTCGTCAAGGTCGCGTTCACCGGCTCGACCGAGGTCGGGCGGCGGATCGGCGAGCTGGCCTCGCAGTCGATCAAGCGCGTCACCCTGGAGCTGGGCGGCAAGTCCGTCAACATGGTCTTCGCCGACGCCGACCTGGAGCAGGCGGCCGCGTCGGCGCCGCTCGCCGTTTTTGGCAACGCCGGCCAGGACTGCTGCGCGCGATCTCGCATCCTCGTTGAACGATCCGCCGTCGACCGCTTCATGAAGGCGCTGGAGAGTGCGGTGAAGGCGTTGAAGGTCGGCGATCCGCTCGACGACAAGACCGAGATGGGTCCGCTGATCTCCGCCGACCAGCGGCAGAAGGTCGCCTCGTACCTCGACGACGGCGCCCGCGTGGCGATCCGCGGCAGCGCACCGAGCGGTCCGGGCTACTGGTTCCCGCCGACGGTTCTCTCGCCGGTATCGAACTCGGACCGCGCCGCGCGGGAGGAGATCTTCGGCCCGATCGCAGTCGTCATCCCCTTCGACGACGAGGCGGAGGCGCTCGAGATCGCCAACGACACCATCTACGGACTATCCGGCTCGATCTGGACCACCAACGCCGGCCGCGCGATGCGAGTCGCACGCGGGCTGGAGACGGGGACGATCTCCATCAACTCGAACAACTCCGTCCGCGTCACGACGCCGTTTGGAGGCTTCAAGCAGTCGGGCGTCGGGCGCGAGCTCGGACCGGACGCGCTCGACCACTACACAGAGCTGAAGAACGTCTTCCTCTCGACGGTTTGAGTTCACCTCCCCGCTCGCCGGGGAGGTCGGCGGCGAAGCCGCCGGGTGGGGAGGTACGCACGCGCAGTGAAGGCCGTGCTAGTTACACGCTTCGGCGGCCCCGAGGTGCTGCGCGTCGCCGAGGTCGAGCGGCCGGCGCCGATCTCGACCGAGGTTCTGGTTCGCGTCCTGGCGGCGGGCATCAATCCCGTCGACTGGAAGACGCGCCGCGGCGACGGCGTCGCTCGCTGGGTCGGACCGCCGCCTTTCATCCCCGGCTGGGACGTCGCCGGCGTGGTTGAGGCGATGGGTTATGGCGTGACCCGATTCAAGGTCGGCGACCTTGTCTTCGGCATGCCGTGGTTTCCGCGCGCCGCTGGAGCCTACGCGGAATACGTGACGGCTCCGTCGCGGCAGCTCGCCCGCGTCCCCGACGGCGTATCGCCGATCCAGGCTGCGGCCGTGCCGCTGGCGTGGCTCACCGCGTTTGAGTGCTTGATCGACACCGCCAACGTTGTCAGCGGCCAGACTGTGGTCGTGCACGGAGCGGCAGGCGGAGTCGGGCACATCGCGGTCCAGATCGCTGAAGCCCGCGGCGCGCGGGTTGTTTCCACGACAGGCCGCCACGACCGCGAGGCGCTGCAGACCCGGGACGTCGACGTCGCGCTGGACCTGGTGGGCGATGACATCGCCGGGCTGCTCGGCACGCTCCGGGACGGAGGACTCCTTCTCGAAGTTGCAGGCTATCCGTCCGATGAGGTCAGGAGAAAGGCGAATGAGCGCGGCGTTCGGGTGGAGGAGCCACTGGTCGAGCCTGACGGCCACGCGCTGGACGAGGCGGCGCAAGCGCTTAAGGCAGGGGCGCTCACAGTAAACGTGCGCCAGACGTTTCCGCTCGAGCAGGCTGCCGCGGCGCACGAGATGCTCGAAAGGGGCGGTGTGAGAGGCAAACTGGTTCTGGAGGTTGGCCATGACTGACGTGCACACGGCCCCCATAGGAGTGAACGGCGCCGGTTCAGCCCCGCTGACGCTCGAGGCGCTGGAGCGCGCCGTCGGCGCTCGGGCCATCGACACCGTCGTGGTCGCGCTGGTCGACATGGAGGGAAGGCTCGTCGGCAAGCGTTCGACGGCGCGGCACTTCCTCGAGTCGACCGTCGGGCACGGCGCGGAATTCTGTGAGTACGTGCTCGCAACCGACGTCGACATGTCTCCCCAGCAGGGCTACGGACTGGCGGGCTGGGATCGAGGCTTCGGCGATTTCATGATCAAGGCCGACCTCTCGACGCTGCGCGCAGTGCCGTGGCAGCAGGGCACCGCGATGGTGCTGGGCGACGCCGTCCGCGAGAACGGCGAACCGATCTCCGTGTCGCCGCGGCAGATCCTGCGCCGCCAGCTAGAGCGCCTGGCCGCCCGCGGCCTGAAGGCGCAGGTTGGCACCGAGCTCGAGTTCATGATCTTTCGCGGCAGCTACAGGGAGGCGTGGGAGTCGGGATACCGCAACCTGACCAAGGCCACGCCGTACAGCGTCGACTACGCCCTGCTCGACACCACGAACATCGAGCCGCTGATCCGCCGCATTCGCACGTCGATGGAAGGCGCAGGGATGAACGTGGAAAGCTCGAAAGGCGAGTGCAACCTCGGCCAGCACGAGATCAACTTCCGCTACGGCGGCGCGCTAAGCGTGTGCGACGACCACTCGATCTACAAGTTCGGCTCCAAGGAGATCGCCGCCCAGGAGGGAATGGCGATCACCTTCATGGCGAAATTCGACCAGCGCGAGGGCAGCTCGTGCCACGTCCATCTGTCGCTCGCCGGGCCGGACGGGTCGAACCTGTTTGCCTCCGACCAGGCGCTGTTCGACCAGTTCCTGGCCGGCCAGCTGGCGTGCCTGCGCGAGCTGACCCTCCTGTTCGCGCCCCAGGTCAACTCATATAAGAGGTATGTGCCGGGCATGTTCGCGCCGACCGCGGTGGCGTGGGGCCGCGACAACCGGACGTGCTCGATGCGCGTGATCGGACACGGCTCGGGACTGCACATCGAGAACCGTCTTCCGGGCGCCGACGTCAATCCGTACCTGGCCGTGGCGGCCATGATCGCCGCGGGCCTGCACGGTGTCGACCAGGCGCTGAAGCCGGAGCCCGCCACGACGGGAAGCGCGTACGAGGGGTCATATCCCCATGTGCCGAGCACCATGCGCGAGGCGCGCGACCTGTTCGCGGCCAGCACCGTGGCGCGCGCCGCGTTGGGCGACGATGTGGTCGATCACTACAAGCATCGGGCGGACCTCGAGCTCGCCGCGTTCGAGTCGGCCATCACCGATTGGGAGCGCTATCGAGGATTCGAGCGGCTGTGATGAAGATCGCGGTGGGCCAGTACGCGGCGGGGGCCGACAAGGTCTCGAATGTCGAGGTGATATCGGATCTCACCGCCCAGGCGAACCGCGCCGGGGCGCGCGTGGTCGTCTTCCCGGAAGGGGCGATGCACACGTTCGGCGAGCTCTCCGATGACCTGCGGCCGGCCGCGGAGCCGCTCGACGGCCCGTTCGTGGACTCACTGCTGCGCCTGTCGTATCGACTCGGGATCATCGTCGTGGCGGGCATGTTCGAATCGATCGACGGCGAGCAGCGCATCCACAACACGGCGGTCGTCATCGATCCGCGCGACGGCCTGGTTGCCGCGCACCGCAAGCGGCACCTCTACGACGCGTTCGGCGAGAAGGAGTCCGATCGCTTCCGGCCCGGCACCGACGATCCGCCGCTGCTCGAGATCGACGGTTTCAAGACCGCGGTCGTGACCTGCTACGAGATCCGCTTCCCCGCCTACATCCAGCAGATCGCCGACCGGGGAGCCGACGTCCTGCTGGTGCCCGCGGCCTGGGTCGCCGGGCCGTTGAAGGAAGAGCACTGGAACCTCATGGTGCGAGCGCGGGCGATCGAGAACACCATGTACGTCGCCGGCGCGGGGATGGCAGGGGTCGGGTACTGCGCCAGGAGCATGATCGTCGATCCGCTGGGGGTGCCCGTGGCGGGGCTCGCCGAGGACAAGGGGATCGCGGTCGCCGAGCTGAGCCAGGAGAGGTTGGCGCACGCTCGCGCGCGACTGCCTCTCGTCGAGCAGCGGCGCGCCCGAATTGGAGTCAAGCCGTGACCCTTATCGGACTCACGCTGCGAGTCCAGCCAGGAAAGGATTCGCTGCCCAAGCTCGCCTTGAACAAGACCTACTTCGACGCGCTGACCAACGCGGGCGCTGAAGTCCTCCCGATACCCGCGTTTGCCGGAGCTAGGGCCGACCCGTACTACGACATGCTGGACGGGCTTGTCATCCCGGGCGGTCCGGACGTCGAGCCAGCTCGATATGGCGCGGTCACGCGCAGCGACGCGAACGTGCACACCAACCACGACCTGGACGATCTGGAGTTCGCGCTCCTCGACCGGGCCCTGCGCGACGGGATGCCTGTGCTCGCGATCTGTCGCGGCATCCAGGTCCTCAACGTGGCGTGCGGAGGCACGCTGTGGCAGGACGTCCACGTCGAGGGTGCGACACAGCGACCGCACGATTGCGAGCCCCGCGATTCCCTTGTGCACGAGCTGAGTGTCGACCCGGACAGCCTGCTTGGCCGCACGCTCGGCGCGACGCGAATCGCAGTCAACAGCCTCCACCACCAGGCCATCCGCGACCTGGGATCTCAGCTCCGCGCCGTCGCCCGGAGCGACGACGGCATCATCGAGGGCGTCGAGATCCCCGAGCGCCCCTTCGTCGTCGGCATGCAGTGCCACCCGGAAGAGCTCGTGGCGAATGCGGAGTGGGCGCAGCGTCTGTTCGCCAGGCTGGTCGATGCCGCCGCTAAGTACCGGTCGTTGGGAGAACGGGACCTGACGAACCAGCGATGAACATGTCTACAACCGGCTGCGCGTTCCGGTCCGCGATGATCGTGGCGCGGCCGAGGTCGGGGAGATCGACATCGAGCTTGAGCTTCCGGTCCGACTCGCGAATCGAAGCGCGGTAGGAGCTCTTCTTCCAGCGGCCGATCTCGTATGGATCAGACCACGGCGGTTTGGAGAAGAGGCGCACATCGACCGGCGTGACAGCGAGGTAAAGGATGGTCGGCGGTAGGGGACGGGTCGCGACGCGCGCGATCCCACCCGCCCACCACGCCCCGGCGTGGCCGAGGATCACCCATAAGTAGCCCTTCGGCCGAACGCGGGCGGCACCAAGGATGGGTTCGCTGAACAGGACCGATCGCAGCTGTTGGACAACCGACTGGTCACCAACGGCGGGTGGGCGGGGTATCTGCATCGAACAAGCATGGGGCCCTGGCTGGGCGGGATCGGCTAGCGACGGGTCAGGCGGCTATCCGGTCGTGCCCGCGTTCGTCGGTGCTCCTGACGGCGGCGACGTAGACCGAGGGCGTGGATGCCACGTCTGAGCCTTGCGGACGGCGTGTCCACTCGTCCAGCGTCGGCGGGCGTTCGAGGTCGACGAGCAGCCGCCGAAGGGCCGCCGTGGCGTCGGCGTTCATTGCCACGGTCCAACCACTACATGAACACCGAGCCTTGCGCGCACCTTATAGATAACGCGCGGGCGGGGCGTTTCCGTGCATGTGGAGCGGGCGATGGGAATCGAACCCACGTAACCAGCTTGGAAGGCTGGCGCACTGCCATTGTGCTACGCCCGCTTTCGCCTCACGGATGCCGTTGCATCCGGGCCGGTACTAGACCTTAAACACCTGCGAAAGAAAGCGTCAGCTGGTCAGTCTGATCAGCGCTCGGTTCTGGAGCGCAGGGCCTCGGTCAGTTTCGTGGCGAGCAGCGCCGGCGGCGTCTTGATCTTTTCGAACCAAGCCAGGGCGCCGGCTGCAAACACGCGATCGACCGCGCCGTCCATGGTGGCCGGGAAGTTGCTCAGCATGAAGACCGGGACGCTCCCGATTCGGTCGTCCATCCGGATCTGGTGCAAAACCTGATCGCCCTGCACGCCTCGCAGCTGCCAGTCCAGGACGATCACGTCGGGCACGCGCCCATTGATCGAGCTGAACAGGCCGGCCGCGTCGGACGCCACCTTTACCTTGAAGCCCAGGCTCTCGAGACCGAGCCTGTACATCTCGGCCGTCGCCGAATCGTCGTCGACGAGAACGACGGACCATCCCGATCCCGGGAGGTCACCCCCTGCAGCCTCCATTCCCGTGGACTCCCCCTCCATGCCGGTCACCACCACCCGGTCTGTGAACCGCCTACCGATCAACCTGAGGTTCCGAACCGTCATCGCTCCTTCCGTAATGCATTCCCCTCGCGAGGCCAACCCATACAATAGCTATACAGTAGCTGGACGTCAATACCCCGGTTGTGGGTGCTAAACTGAGCAATAGCTCTACATCATCTCTTACTTTCTTTGCTACTCTGGCGGTGACAAGAATCATGGCTCCAGACGACCGGCCGGTTTACTCGATCGGGGCGGTGGCGCGGATGCTCGACATCCCGGCCGCAACGCTGCGGGCCTGGGAGGAGCGCTACACCGTCATCACGCCGATCCGGAGCGAAGGTTCGCAGCGGCTCTACTCGCGAACCCAGGTCGAGAACCTGCGCTACGTCAAGGCCCAGATCGACTCGGGCATGAGCGCCGCCGACGCGCATCGCCTTCTGTCCGACATGCTCCGGTCGGGCCACCTGCCCGCGGACGATAGCGAGCCCATCACAGACGCGCGGCCCCTTGTCCTCATTGCCGAACGCGACCCGTACGCCGCCGACCTGGCCGAATACTTTTTGCGGACCGAGGGCTGGGACGTCGTCGTGTCGCTGGACGCCACCCAGGCCACTCTGCACTTTCAGGAGCGCTCACCCGACATCGTGCTGGTCGACATGCTTATCTCGGGAGGCGCCGGATTTCGCCTCATCAACGAGTTCGCGGCCCAACACACCGCCGAGATCATCGCCGTCTCGGCCATAGACAGTAGCGAGGAAGCGTTGAGGTCAGGTGCGGCCGCGTTCATGCTCAAGCCGATCGACCCTCTGGCCCTCGTGTCGACGATGCGCGACCTGCTGGGCACCAGCGCCCTCGTTCGTCCGACGCGCGCGCTCCGAGTCACCAGTTGACTGATCGGATTTCAACCGGAAGCCCGAGACTCGACGACATCCTGCAGGGCGGGCTGCTGAAGAACGGGATCAACCTGATCACCGGGGTTCCCGGGAGCGGCAAGACCATCCTCAGCCAGCAAGTCCTGTTCCACAACGCGACGCGCGAGCAGCCGGCGCTTTACCTGACGACGCTGTCGGAGCCGCTCGACAAGGTCCTGCGCTACGGCTCGTCATTGAAATTCTTCGATGCATCCGCCCTGAGCGACGGGCGGATCGTCTACGAGGACATCGGGCAGCAGCTCGGCGTGCGGGGACCGGACGAGCTGCTGGTCGCGATCGATCGCTATCTGAAAGAGCTGCGGCCGGGCATAGTCGCGATCGACAGCTTCCGCGGCCTTCGCGTGATGTCTCGAGACATCGGTGCATTTCGACACTTCCTCTATGAGCTGCTCCGCAAGCTGACGGCAAGCCCGACGACGTCGATCTGGAACGCGCCCTACTCGCGCAGCCAGGTCATGGACGAGGCTGAAGCCGCGGTCGCCGACGCGATCCTGACGCTCGACACCAAGCAGGTCGACGGGCGCGAGATCCGCGTTGCCCAGGTCCTGAAATTGCGCGGCAGCCCCTACCGCCCAGGCGAACACATGTACCGGATCACCACGGAAGGTTTCCAGGTCTTTCCGCGGCTGGCTGAGGCTCAGAACGACGTCCCATACAAGTTGAGCGCCACCCATACCGCCACCGGGATCGCCGCGATCGACGAGCTGCTCCACGGCGGCGGGTACTGGGCAGGCGCGTCGACGCTCGTCGCAGGGCCTTCAGGGATCGGCAAGACGCTGATGGGCCTCCACTTCCTGTTTCGGGGAGCCGAGGCGGGTGAGGCGGGGGTCCTCGCCACGTTTCAAGAGAATCCGACCCAGCTCGGCAGGATCGTGGAGAGCTTCGGGTGGTCCATGAACGATCCCAACGTCCACCTGCTGAGCAGAGGCGTGGTCGACATGAACATCGACGAATGGGTCTACGAGCTGATCGAGCTCGTCGACAGGACGGGTGCCAGGCGCGTGGTGGTGGACAGCCTGCTCGACCTGTCAGTGGCCGCCGGCGATGCCATTCGGTTCCGCGAGTGGATGTTCTCGCTGACGCAGCGTTTCACGCGGGCCGGTGTGAGCCTGATGATGATCATGGAGGTGCCTGAGCTCTTTCAGCTGCAGCGAATCTCCGAGCAAGGCATCTCGCACCTCGCCGACAACGTGATCCTCCTGCAGTACGTCAAGGAACGGGCGGAGCTCGCTCGCGCGCTGACCGTGCTCAAGACGCGAGCCATGCATCACACGCCGGTCGTGCACCGCTACCAGATCACGAAGGAAGGGTTCGTCCTCACCGACCAGGGGCCCCTCAAGCGCTGATCACTGAGCCGACCCACGCCCGGATCGTGGAAACCAGCTGAGGAGCGAGACCAGGCGAGAGCGAGTCGTCGGCCAGCAGCCCGGTCGGGTTGACGAGCATTCCATGGCCGGTCGGCAGGAGCTGCACGGTGAAGTTGGGTTTGTGCATTGAAGCGAGGATCTCCACGCAGAACGCCGTCGGGACCGTTCGATCGTTCGTCCCGAGCAGCCACAGCGCCGGAGCCGTGAGTGCGTCCAGCGCGGGGGTGGGGTCGTAGCCGGAGTGATTGGCGCGCACCGCAGCCAGCATCTGGTCGGTGGTCTCTGCCGGCATCGACGCACCGCCGCCGCTGAACCCCGCCCATAGATCGGTCTGGTCCACCGTCGTGGCAGGCGCGGAGACGAGAACCGCGAACGCGGCGCCGCCGGGATGCCGGAGCATCGCGAGCGGCACCGTCCACCCGCCCTGGCTGCCTCCGTGGAAGCCGACTCGCGTCGCATCGACTCCTGGCCAGTGGGCCAGGAACGCGAGCGATGCTGCGGCATCGTCGGCGAATGTGTCGAGCGCGGCCGGGGACGGGAATTCGCCCGGGTAGGTGCCGGTCGACGCGCCGTTCCCACGCTTGTCGTACGTCAGAACCGCAAGACCCAGCGACGCGTAGAGGCCAACCCAGACGTCGTAGAAGAACCGCTCGCCCGGCTCCGAGCCGTGAACGATGAGGATGCCGGGGTGCGGGCCGGCCGTGAGCGGCTCCGTGATGGTGGCGGCGAGCTGAGCGTCGCGCGCAGGAACGGCGACGTCGGTGTGCTTGTAGTCGATCCGCGTCCCCGCGCGGCTGTGGCCCGATTCGACGACGGTCAAAGTGCGCGCGCCAAATACCAGGTCGGCGAATGTCGGCACCGGCTCCTGGAATCGCGCCCCGATCGTGAAGCGATTCGATGACGGCGTCGCGTAGATGGTGCGGAACGCGGCGTCGCTCATGTCGAAGTACCAGCCCAGTCGCGCGATGACAACGATGGCTCCGCCATCCATCGAGTAGCTGCCGAAGTAGGGCGCGATCGCCGATGTC
Organism: Candidatus Limnocylindrales bacterium; assembly: GCA_035473355.1. GTDB lineage: Bacteria > Chloroflexota > Dormibacteria > Dormibacterales > Dormibacteraceae > 40CM-4-65-16. The sequence goes on along the minus strand of DATIOJ010000111.1, from coordinate 6,985 downwards.
GTGGCAGGCGCAGGCGCGGGGGGCGCAGACGTCGCAGGCGATGCCGGACCACCGCATGACACGAGGCATGCAGATGCCATGACCGCGGCCACCCCAGCCCGCATCGACTGACCCTACCACGGATCCGTGGCACATACCACGGATCCGTGACAAGTGGAGTACATTGGCCGCCATGCCGAAGCACGCCGAAGTCTCCCTGCTGTTCGACTTCTTCGTCACCTCGCAGCGGCTGCGTCGCGTGCTCACCGAGGCGATGGCCGGCTCAGGCATGCGGCCGGACGAGTACGCCGTCTACTCGCTGCTGTTCGATAACGGCCCCCTCACCGCCACCGAGATGGCCGACTTTCTCGCCATGCCGCTTTCGACCGTCCTTGACTACGTGAAGGCCATGACGGCGGCGGGCCACCTCGTCCGGACGTCGCACCCGTTCGACGGTCGTGCCCTCCAGCTCAGCCTGAACCGGTCGGGGATCGCGGCCCACCGGCGCGCCCACGCGCAGTGGGAGGTCGTGCGCCGGAGGATCGAAGGTGGCCTTTCCACACCGGTTCCAGGAATCAGACGCTCGCTGCGGGCTCTCGACGACGCGGCCGACGCTGCCGGAAGGCGCAACGCAAGAGATCGGCGAGCGCGGCCTGCGCGGGCGTCGGAGTGGCCCGTACGGGCTTCGAACCCGTGATCTCCGGCTTGAAAGGCCGGCGTCCTAGTCCACTAGACGAACGGGCCGCGCACTTAATCTATCCGACACCCCACGCGCGAAACCCGGTGGTGGGCGGCGAGGGTTTCGAACCCCCGACCTCCAGCATGTCAAGCTGGCGCTCTTCCAACTGAGCTAGCCGCCCGCGGGGGAACGGACCTAGTGGACGACTTATTGTAGGTGCGATGGCTCCCTACATCGGCCGGCGCATGCGCCGCGTCGAAGATGAGCGGCTCATCACCGGACGCGGCCGTTTTGCGGGAGACATCAGGCTCGACGGACTTCTCCACGTCGCCTTCTGCCGCTCGCCCGCGCCGCACGCGCTGATTCGCGCCATCGACTCAGCCACCGCCAGATCCATGCCCGGCGTCCTCGCCGTGTGGACGGCGGACGAGCTGCCCGAGGTCGCCGCCGGCCTGAGCGATTGGGGCCCGGAGGACATGGAGAGTCGCGGCCGGCCGATCCTCAATCGCGACGAGGTCAACTACGTCGGGGAGGCCTTCGCGGTCGTGGTCGCCGAGACCGCATACCAGGCGCAAGACGCGGCGGAGCAGGTGGTCGCTGAGCTCGATCCCCTGCCCGGAGTCGGTGATGTGATCACCGCCACAGCCACGGGTGCGCCGCTCGTGCACTCGGACATGAAGAGCAACGTAGCGCGCGAGGCATCGACGCACTACGGCGACCTCAAGGCCGCTTTCGCACCCGACGGCGTCTCGGCCCGGATCCGTCTGACCACGGCCCGCATCGCCGGCGCGGCCATGGAGCCGCGCACCGTCACCGCGACACCCAAGGGCGACGGTCTCAAGGTCTGGACCTCGACCCAGAACGTGTTCGGCGTGCGCGAGGCGATCGCCGGCGCCCTCGGACTCGAGGACACGAAGGTGCGGGTCGTCGCCGAGGACGTGGGCGGCGGCTTCGGCGCGAAGGGCAGCGCGTTTCCGGAAGAGGTTCTCGTCGCGCTGGCCGCATGGCGGCTGAAGCGGCCCGCCCGGTGGGTCGGCACACGCAGCGAGGACAGCGCCACGACCGCGCAGGGCCACGGATCGGTGATCGAGCTCGAGCTTGCGTCGGACCGCAACGGCAAGCTGCGCGGGCTGCGTGGAACTTTGTGGCACGACCTCGGCGCATACGCGGGCTCGGGCGCCGGCCAGCCGGACCTCATCATCGCCCACATGCAGTCCGCTTACGTGCTGCCGGCCATGGACGTCTCGTCCCGGCTCATCTACACCAACACTGTGCCGTCCGGCTTCATCCGCGGTGGTGGCCGCCCGCTGGGCAACTACGGAATGGAGCGGGTCATGGACCGGCTTGCGCGCGCGCTTCACATCGAGCCGGCGGAGCTGCGCCGCCGCAACCTCGTCCAGCCGGCGCAGATCCCGTTCACGACCGGATTTCCCGCCGGCCGGCACGGCGTCGTCTACGACAGCGGTGACTACCCCAAGCTCCTCGCGCTGACCCTGGCCACGTTGGGCAGCGAGATCGACGGCGCGACACGCGACGACGGCCGCCTGGTGGGCGTCGGCGTCGCCTGCTGCGTCGAGTCGACCGGTTTTGGCCGCGGCGAGCCCGCGCGGCTGCGCGTCCATAAGGACGGAACGGCGGAGCTGTTCGTGGGCTCGACTCCGCAGGGCCAGGGCCACCAGACCATGGCCGCGCAGGTGGCGGCCGACCGCCTGGGCTGGCCGATCGACAAGATCTCGGTCACGGTCGGCGACACCAGCCACGTTCCTTTTGCGCTGCTCACCGCGGGCAGCCGAAGCGCAGTCCAGGTGGGCAACGCGACCGCCAAGGCGGCGGTGGCGCTGCGCCACCAGGTGCTGGAGCGCGCCGGCGAGGTTCTCGAGGCGGACGCCTCCGACCTGGTGATGGAGGACGGCGTCATCGCCGTTCGCGGCGCTCCGGGCAGACGAGTCGCCGCCACGGACGTGATCCCCCAGCAGGGACTCGAGGTGCTCGAGACGTTCGACCCCAAGCGCGGCACAGCGTTCGCGAGCGGATGCCACGCGGCGGTCGTCGCCGTCGACCCCGACACAGGTCAGGTGGAGGTGCTTCGTTACGTCATCGCGCACGACACAGGCAAGCCCATCAACGCGCTCATCGTCGAAGGCCAGATGCACGGCGGATACGCGCACGGTCTCGGCTACGCGCTTTACGAGGCGGCGGTGTACGACCCCGACGGCAGCTTTCGCACCGCCAGCTTTCTCGACTACACGATCGTCAGCACGGGCGAGGTCGCCGTGGCCCCGGAGCTTATCCAAATCGAGACCCCGACAGACGCCAACCCCGAAGGGTTCAAGGGCGCCGGCGAGAGCGGAACCATTCCGGTTCCCGCCGCCATCTCGAACGCCGTGGAGGACGCGCTGCGCAAGCGCAAGCCTGACGCGGTCATCGACCACCTGCCTATCACTTCCGACCGGATCGTCGAAATTCTCGGCGGCTGACTCTGTCCAGCGATCCCCGCTCGACGACTCCTCCGATCAACGCGGGCGGCGTCAACTGGCGGCGCAACCTTGCCGCGCTGTGGTTCGCCGAGTTCATGGCGATCTTCGGCTTCAGCTTTGCATTCCCGTTCCTTTCCATCTTCCTGACCAAAGACCTCGGCGTGAGCCCCGGCCACGACCTCGACCTGTGGGTCGCGGCATCGGCGAGCGCGTCAGGGCTCTCGATGGCGATCGCCAGCCCAATCTGGGGTTTGCTCGGCGACCGCTACGGACGCAAGCCGATGCTCCTGCGGTCCATGCTCGGCGGCGCGATCACGGTGGGCCTGATCTATTTCGCCCAGACCCCGGCTCAGCTCGTGATCCTGCGTCTGCTCCAGGGCGCGACCAGCGGCACAGTCGCCGCGGCGACTTCGCTGGTGGCCGCCGAAACGCCACGGTCGCGGGTTGGCTGGGCCCTCGGCGTGGTCACATCTGCGGTGGCCCTGGGCAGCGCGATCGGGCCGGTGGTCGGCGGCATCGCGGGATCCCTGTTCGGCCTGCGCCTCGTGTTTCTCGGCGGAGGCGTCCTCCTTCTGCTCTCGATCATCCCCGTCCTCCTCGTCGTCCGCGAGAGCCCGATGGTCCGTCGCGCGGAACCGCGGCCCGGGGCGCTGGCGATGATCGAGCAGCGGCCCGGGCTGCGCCAGTCGCTCGCGGTCCTGATCGGCGCGCAGGGCCTCATGAGCGTTTGCAACTCGGCCTCGCAGCAGCTCGTCGTGCTGCGCCTGCTCGAGATGCTGACGGGCGGCGTTTCCGCGGTCAGCGGTGTGGGGTTTGGACTGGCAGGGATCGCAAGCAGCGCGGCCGCGATCGGCTACACGCGGATCACCAAGCGGCTCGGATACGTGCGCACGGCGGCTGCGGCGGCAGGGCTGGTCGCCGTGGCGGTGGCTCTGATCGGGATCGCACCCTGGGCGGCGCTAGTGGTGGTGGGCATCGGCCTCAACGGCCTTTTCAGCGGCGTCGTCATCCCCGCGACGGCGGCCATGATCGGCCTGGAGACGCCGGCGGAGGCGCAGAGCACAGTCTTCGGTCTCAACGCAAGCTCGGTGGCATTTGGATTCTTCCTCGGCCCGCTCATCGCCGGCACGGTGGCGGCCGGATCCGGGGTGCAGGCGGCACTGTTCGTAACCGCGGGACTCGCCCTCGGGCTCGCGGCGTTGATCGCCATCGGGGCGCGCGAGCCGGCCCGATGAAAAACGGCGGCTAGGCTGAACAGCGCACGAGATGTCGCGACAGTCGCGGCTCATCGTGGGCGCATCTTCCGAGCACCATAAACGAGTTCGGCGGGTGTACGGCCGAGGTTGCGTCGGCCGGTGTGGGCGCGTTCGAAGTTGTAGTAGCTGAGGTAGGCCTCGAGGTCGCGCTTGAGGGCTGTGTAGCGGGGCACCAGAGCGCGAGCAAAGGAAGGCCGCCAGCACTCTTCGAGGATGGTCCGTTGGACTCGCTCCACTGCGCCATTGGTCTGCGGTCGGCCGGCGCGAATGAAGCGCTGCTTGGCGCCCACGGCGGCGACTGTGCGAGCGAAGGGCGCAGCCCGAAACTCACTGCCGTTGTCGGTGCTGACTGCTTTCAACTTCCAGCCCGCTTCGGCCAGGTCGTCGGCGACGCGGCGGACCAGAGCCGAGCAGTGCTTGGTGTCGGGGTTGAGCTCGCTGACCTGAACGCTGCCCCAGACGTAGGAGCTGGCGACGTCGATGGCGGTGTACTGCCAGGTCCGACCTCGAGTGCCGCTAAGCCGTCCGATGTAGAAGCAGTCGACCTGAACCAGATCACCCGGCTTCTCGACATCGAGATGCAGCGGTTCAGAAGCCGGGGGCGCTTCCCGCTCGGGCTTGGCGGCATAGCCAGCGACCAAGCCCAGCCTCTGGATCCGGGTCCCCAGACCGTGGCGGCGGAGGACCTTGAGCACACCACTGGCTGAGACCACGACGCCGCCCCACATCGGCAGCCCCAGCTGGGCCGCGACGCGTCTAGGACCGAGGCCTGGGTGACCGAGCGCAAAGCCGATGATTCGCTCCTCAATCCAGGGCGGCAGCTGGTTGGGCATCCGCGGTGCTCGGCGCTCTCTGGGGCGCAGCATCTCCAGGCCCTGGCGCTCCACCACCGGCTTCCAGCGGTAGTACCAGGAGCGGTGGTAGCCGAGCTCGTTGCAGGCCCGGCTGACTCCTACCTCGGCGGCCTTGGCGAACAGCAGCAAACGGTGGCGGAAGAGCAGATCATCATTAGTCACGGCGGCACCTCCTCATGGGCGTGAAGCACCCACAGGATGGGCCGCCGCTTCTACATCTGGGAAGCCCCCAGGTGTCTACAGATCTTGTGAGCCGTTCAGCCTAGGGCCGTCTACCTTATCCATGTGCCCGTGATCGTCTGCGACGTCGGACCGCGCGACGGACTCCAGAACGAAGCGAAGATACTCGAGCCTGGGCTGCGCGCTGACTTATGCGACCGGCTCGCTGCAGCCGGCTTGAAGCGTATGGAGGCCGCCAGCTTCGTCAACCCCAAACTGGTGCCCCAGATGGCCGGCGCGGAAGAGGTGATGGCCGCGCTGCACCGCAAGCGGGGGGTCGTGTACGCGGGGCTGGTGCTCAACGAGAAGGGCTACGACCGCGCGCTGGCGGCGGGCGTGGACGAGGTGCATTACGCGTTTTCGGGCGCAGACGAGTTTGGGCGACGGAACCAGAACGCCACCACCGAGGAAGGCTTGAAGACCGCGCTCTCGCTGGTCGCCAAGGCGCGGGCGGACCGCATGCCGATCACCGTGACGATCAGCGTCTCGTTCGGCAGCCCGTTCGACGGGCCTGAGCCGCCGGGCCGGGTTTTGAAGATCGTCGAGCGGCTGATGGCGATTCCGCCGGACGAGGTATGCCTGGCGGACACCATCGGCGTCGGTGTGCCGACGCAGGTGCGCGAGCTCGTGCGTGGCGCCCGCGCGCTGGGCGCTTCGGTTGGTGCCCATTTTCACAACACGCGGAACACGGGGTACGCCAATGCGGTCGCTGCACTCGAGGAGGGCGTCGTGTCGCTGGACGCGTCGGTCGGTGGCGCGGGCGGGTGCCCCTTCGCGCCCAACGCCACGGGCAACATCGCGACGGAGGACCTCGTCTATCTGCTGCGCGGGCTGGGCGTCGAGACGGGGATCGACCTCGACGCGGTGATCGCGACGTCGCAATGGCTCGGGCTCCAGCTCGGCAAGGAGCTGCCGGGTATGCTCGCGCGCGCGGGCGACTATCCCTACAAGAGCTAGCTCGGGACTCTCTGCAGCCCGTACAGGGCGCCGAACTTCTGCCTCACGTAGGCGATCCACGGCGCGGCAGAGAGGGGCTTGCCTGTGGCGCGCTCGAGCAGCTCGTTGGGCGTGAACTTACTGCCGTGGCGGTGCACGTTTCGACGCAGCCAGGTCAGCAGCGGCCCGAAGTCGCCGCGCTCGACCAGCGAGTCGAGGTCGGGGATTTCTTTGCGCACCTTCTCCATCAACTGCGCGCCGACCAGGTTGCCAATGGTGTAACCGGGGAAGATCCCGAAGCTCACGGACGACCAGTGAATGTCCTGCAGCGCGCCTTCGCGGTCGTTCGGCACGTTGAGGCCGAGGTAGGACTTGAAGCGAGAGTCCCACGCTTCGGGCAGGTCTTTGACCTTTAGCGTGCCTTGGAGCATCTCGTTCTCCAGCTCGAAGCGGAGCAGGACGTGCATGTTGTAGGTGACCTCGTCGGCTTCGACACGGATGAAGGACGGGTAGGAGCGGTTGACGGCGCGGTAGAAAGCCTCTTCGTCGACTCCCTGGAGCGGCTCCGGAAAAGTGGCACGCAGG
>DATIOJ010000110.1:0-43898 GCA_035473355.1 Candidatus Limnocylindrales bacterium | reverse complement strand
GTGTACTGGTTCTTTCCGCATCCGCTGACCAGCGACATACCCGCGGCACTCCTGCGGGCGGGAGCCGGAGAGGGCGGTGCGCGCGGACCACTGGGCGGAGGGCTGGTCCTGTCGGCGTCTGGACCGGGCGACATCGCTTGGTGGGCGTTTACCGTGGTGTTCTTCGCGGCGCTCGTCTACTACTCCGTCCGTCGCAGGCAGGTTTAGAGCAGCCGAAGCCTCCGCAGCAGGTACGGTCCGGGTCCGAGGAACCCGCACGTCGCGGCGATGTGGGCGAGCGAGATCCCTAGCAGCGAGGGTGGTCCGGGCAAGAGCCAGAACGCAAGGCCGAGCGGCACGCCGAGGAGACTTGTCGCAACCGTGTCCGGCCAGCTCCAACGGCCGAGGCGGTGGTAGAGGACGTACACAGTCGTCGCGATCGCGAAGCCAACGGGCGCGCCCCACAGCGCAGTCAACCCGCCCTGCATGAGGCCGCGGAAGAACGCCTCCTCGATGGGTCCGTTCAGCCCGTAGAAGGCAGCCTGAAACCACGCGTCGCCGGGCCCCGCCGGCACGTTGAGCGCGCCGCGTCTGCGCGTGAGCCACAGCTGAACGGTCGTGGCCGCGGCGAAAAGAGTCGGGATGGCAGCGGCCGCAAAGATGAGCTGGGCTGTCACGTCGCCGGCTGTCAGGCCGAGCCACCCGGCGCGGCGGGTTGCGACCCACGCGACCGAGTACAGAACCGTGAACGGCAGCAGCCGGATCAGCACGTCCGACCACATCCAGGTCCAGCTGTCTGGAATACGCGTCAGGCGCAGCCGCGTTGGAGCCTTTCGAGAGGCTGTGTCCGAACCCATCACGATCGAGGTCTTCTACGACTACCAGTGCCCGTTCGTCTATCGGGCGGCCGGCCTGCTCGACGCTGTCCAAGCGTCAGGCGAGAGGCCGATCGAGGTGCGGTGGCGGTACTTCTCACTGACGCAGGTGAACTCCAAGGATGACGGCTGGACCGTGTGGGGTGCGCCGGCCTCGGAGAAGGTGAGAGGGCGGCTCGCCTTTGAGGCCGCCGAAGCGGCGCGACGCCAGGGCCGGTTCGACGACTTCCACATGCCACTGCTCGATGCCAGGCATCGCGACCGGCTCGATCTCGACGACATTCGGGTCCTCGAGCGGGTCGCCGGCGAAGCGGGACTCGACCTCGAGCGATTCCGCGCCGACCTGGACGGCGGTCGCGGGCTCGACGCGCTGCGCCGCGACCACCTCGAGGCCGTCACGCGGCACGGGGTGTTCGGGACTCCGACTTTCGTTTTCGCGGATGGCGCATCCGCCTACGTGCGCCTCTCTGAGGCGGTCAACGGGACGGGCGCCGTGAAGCTCTTCGATCGCCTGGTTTCGGTCGCCGCCGCCGAGCCCCGCATCCTCGAGATCAAACGCCCCCGCAGGCCCTCTCTAGACTGAAGGTCGAGCCGGGTGCTTTGACCGCTTCCGGAGTTCCCTGCACGACGGAGTACTGAGATGCCGGAAGCTGAAAATCACCTGCTTCCCGGAGCCACGAACGACACCTGGCGTGCGTGGCTGATGACTGGCGTCCAGCGAGCCCCAGCCGACCGCCGCCGCATACGGGGTGCGAACAAGGGCTTGAAGCGGATGCTCCTCGAAGGCACGCCCGACAGCGACGAGCGGCCTCACGCCTGGCGCGACTTCTCCGGCGCGATGATCCGGCACGGCGTCGAGGAAGCGATGCGGGACTTGCCCCAGCAGGACAAGCAGGTGGTCAAGCTGGCCTACTTCGGCGGTTACTCGAACCGCGAGATCGCGGAGCAGGTCGGGCTCACCGAGACCACCGTGCAGCGGCGCCTGCGGCGGGCGCTTTCAACCATCAGCGACCACATACAGCGCGGTCGCGCGGTGGGCCGACGGGCGGCGTTCGCGTTGCTCGTGTGGCTGTCGGGACGGTCGCTCCACGACAGCGCCCACCACGTGGTCCAGGTGGCTGTCGTCGCCGGCGCCACGATGATCATCGTGGTGCAGCCCGCGGCCGCTCCCGTCGCACCGGACCGGCCGGGCGTCATTCCAGCGGCCGCAGCCTCCGTCCGCTCTCCTGCGCCATCGGCTGCGCAGAAACCGGCCGAGCCGCCGATTCCGCTGCCGGCGACGGCGCCAGCCTTGCCAGGCGCGCCAGCCGTCCCGGCCTTACCGGGCGTGCCCGCTGTGCCTGCGCTTCCTGCCTTGCCGTCGGTGCCCGTTCACGTTGCGCCGCTTCCCATCAACGTTCCGCCGCTGCCGACGCCTCCGACGATCGGCATCACGAAGTCGTTGCGGACGTAGATCACCACCCCGTCGACCGTCGTGAGCTCGTGGTACCGCGACGCGACGAAGTTGGCGAGGACGGGGTAGTTGCTCATCGGATACTTCGCGAAGTCGCTCCATCCCGCTGCGGCCGTGTCGACGATCAGCGCCGGCGGATTCGCCTCCAGGTCCGCCTCCAGCTGCGGCCACACGTCGGGCGCGGTGTCCCAGTTGTTGGGTCGCACGTCGGAGCCACGCTCGAACCCGCGCAGAAAGCCGGGAAAGCGGCTCGCCATGACCCGGTCCGACTCGACGTAGAGGGCCGGCCAGTCGCCCCAGACGAACACGCGGTCCGTCGGCGACGTGTGCGCGTCGATGTACTGCGATACCGCTTGATGCTGCGGCATCGGTGAGCTGAAGTCGTAGGTGAGCGGATCGGCGGTCAGGTCGAACGCCCACCACGCGGCGGCCGGGATCAGGATGCCGGCGATCGCCGCGGCGGCCACCCACCGGCGCAGCTCGAAGCGATCAAAGGCAAGCGCCGCCAGCACTGCGAGCGGCCCCATCGCCTGGATGAAGTAGTGCCACGACAGATGCCCACCCGCGAGCGATCCCGCCATCCCAACCACCAGCCACACCACGATCAGCCGGACCTCGACTGACAGGGCGCGCCAGCGCGCGGCCAGCCCGACCGCGGCGATCCAAAGGACCGCCATGTCGACCACAAAGGGCACGACGCTGTCCTTCGCCCGACTCCAGACGAATGCCGGCGCCCAGCTTGCGGACGCGTAGCCGACCAGCGTCTGCAACGTCCAGCGCGAGAAGCCGGGCAGGGAGCCGGTCAACGCAATGAGCACCGCGCCGGCGACGATCCCGGCCAACCCTCCGGCAACGAGGAGAATCGCGGCGCGTCCTCGAGTCGGGGCCGTCTCGAGCCAGATGAGGCCGAGTCCTATCAGGACGATGTTGACCGCCGCCGACTGCCGGAACGCGCACGCCGCGGCCAGAAGAAGGCCGCTCCAGAACCACCGCCGTCGCAGCATCAGCAGCACGGAGGCGGCGAGCGGAAGCATCATGAAAATTTCCGTGTTCGACGCGAGGAGCCGCGGATTTCCGGCGGCCGTCAGCACGCCGTAGAAGAGCGCGGCCAGCACGCCGGCCCGATTTCCCGCAAGCCCCCGGGCAAGCCAGAACAGGATCACGCACGTTGCGGCCATGGCAGCAAAACCAACCAGATGGATCGCTGTCATCTGATATTCGCCGAACGCCCGGAACGTGACGGCATAGACCCAGAAGATCCCGGGCGGTTTGTTGTCGACTCCCCCTGACGCGTAAAGGCCGCCGCCCATGTTCAGGAGCACTGCGATCGAGCCGTACACCGCCTCGTCGCCGTCGAGCAGCCGGTGCACGAACTCAGGGAGATGCGCGACCATTATGGCGAGCCCCGCCAGGCTTGGCCAGGCAGCCGTCCGCCACGGAATTGTCGGACGGTGGATGGTCATGCGTTTCGGAATATAGGAAACGCTAACTCTGGCGAGAGCCAGGCTCGCACCCCGGGGGTATTTGTGTTCAGCGATGTGAACAATCAGGCGGACAGGCGACGCTGGCTGGCGATTGCCTTCGGAATCGTGGTGGTAGCGCTGTGCCTCGACCTTGTGCACCGCAACGATCCCATCAGCGTCGACTTCCATACATACGTGGCGGCAGGCCAGGTGGGGCTGCAGAGCGGTTGGTCGCACATCTACGACCAGGCGCTGGTGGCGGTCGAGCAGAAAGAGCTCTCGCCGTACCAGGTCGCGCAGCCGTTCCTGAGCCCGCCCACGGTCGCCTACGCGGCGGCGCCGCTCGGATTTCTGCCCTACAACGCCGCCTACGTCGTGTGGGCTGTTCTGCTCTTCGCTGCATTTGCCGGTGCGCTCGCGTTTGCGGGCGTCAGCAAGGGATGGAGCAGGTGGATCGCCGTCGTCGGCGCGCTGTCGCCGTGGTGGGTAATGCACGCCGTGAACGTCGGGCAGGTCGTTCCCCTCGAGGCGGCTGGAGCGGTGGTCGCCTGGCGGTTGCTGCGCGATCGCCGCGAAGTCCTTGCGGGCGTCGCCCTGGGCGCGATCCTGCTCAAGCCGAACAACATGATCCTCGTCCCCTTCGCCCTGCTGGTGGCGGCGCGCTTCCGGCTGTTCGCGACCTGGGTAGGCGTCACAGGCGCGGTCGCGCTGCTCATCCTGCTCACTGTCGGGACCACCGGCATAACCCAGTACATGACGCAGCTGCACGGCCCGCTGCCGTCAGGTGCGGATGACCTGACTCTGCACGGCGCACTGGGCGCGACCGGCGCGTTTGCGACGCTGCTGCGCATCCTCATCATCGGCGCAGTGCTGGCCGCAGCCTACAGGTTGCGCAGCACCCCTTCGCTCGTGATTCCGGTGGCCATCATCGGCTCTCTGCTCATCTCGCCGTACCTCCACGCGTCGGACCTGTGCGTGCTGGCGGCTGCGGGCTTCATGGTGTGGGAAGAGAAGGCCGCCATCGCATGGCGAATCCCGCTGGTCGTCATGTGGGTGCTGGCCAGCCCGTACCTCTACGAGCGCGGCCAGAGTCCGCACCTCAGGTCCTGGCCCTGGTTCGAGCTGCTCCTGCTGGGCGTGCTGATCATCACGGCGTGGTGGCCGTCCTTAACAGCCGTGGCTGACTCGCGGAGACGAGCGCCCGCATAATCAGGTCGCCCGCCGCCACTCGGGGAGACCCTTTGCTGCTCGACATCCAGGAAATCCAGGGACCGCTTCGCGTGCTGGCCGGGCCGGGCACGGGAAAGACCCACGCACTCGTCGACCTCTACGAGCAGGCCGTGCGCACCGGCGCGGCCGCGCGAGAGCAGATCCTCGTCCTCACGTTCTCGACGAGCGCGGCCGGCGAGATCGCCCGGCGCATCGACGAGCGCCTCGAGGACGACTACGGAGAGGCCTGGATCTCGACCTTCCACAGCTTCTGCGCACGCCTGCTTCGCGACCATGCGCCGGACCGCCGGCGGCTGCTGCTGAACGGCTTCCAGGAAGGCATCGTGATGCGCGACGTGCTGGCAGGCCTGGAGGGTTCCGTCCTGGGACCGCTCGAGGGCGTGCGCCGGTCGGATGCTTTCGCCCGCGACGTCCTCGGTTTCGTCGCGCTCATGAAGCAGAACCTCGTCCACCCTGCGGCCCTGCAGCTCGCGGCCGAAGCCGGCGGCACTGAGCGGCTGCAGGTCCTGGCCTCCGTCTATCAGGCCTACCAACAGCGGATGCAGGAGGCGAGCCTGCTCGATTTCCGCGACCTCATCTCGGGGGCGATCGAGCTGCTCCAGTCGAACCGACCGCTGCGTGAGCGTTTGCGCAGCGGCTTCCGCATCGTGCTCGTCGACGAGTTCCAGGACGTGGACCCGGCGCAGTTCGAGCTTCTGAGGCTCATCGCGCCGCCCGAATCGCATCCGCGTCTCGTGGTGGTCGGCGATCCCGACCAATCGATCTATGGATTTCGCGGCACGGTCCCGCGCCTCTTGAGCCACGACTTCAGCGTTGTCTATGACGCGTCGACTCGCCAGCTCGACGTGTGCCGGAGATGCTCTCAACAGGCTCTCGACGCGGGCGAGCGATTGTTGGGCGCGACGCAGCCAGGCAGGCCTCCGCGCGTGCTTCGCGCGGAGCCGGTGCGCTCGTCTACCGGCGGAGTGGTCGTGGCGCGTGAATCCGACCCGGTGGACGAGGCCTTCTTCTGCGCCCGCGAGATCAAGCGATTGCGCTCCGAGTGGCCCGACCTGCACCTGCGGGATTTCGCAATCGTCCTGCGCAGCACCACCGCGCTCGGGGCGCCGTTCGAGGAGGCGCTGCGGGCTCTCGACCTTCCCTACGAGGTGCGCGGCTGGGGGGCGACGGCGCGCAACGAGGTGGTGCGTTTCCTCATCGGATACCTCGAGTCGCTGCGCCGGCCCGATGATCCGAACGCCTTCGAGAGCGCGCTCGCCTCGACGCTTGGCGGCGTAGGTCCGCGAACGGTGAGCCGGCTCCGCGCCTACGCCCTCGAGCGTGGTCGCCCGCTGAAAAGCGCCGTGAACCGAGTGATGTATTCGCTGGTCGCGCGCGATGCGCAGCGATACCCGATCCCGTGGGGTGAGGCGGCCCCGGCCGACGTCCGACCCGAGCCTGACTTCATGCCATTCCTCACGGAGGATGAGGTCAACGCCCTCTACCAGGCGATGGTCGCCAGGGAGAGGCTCCTGGGCCTCGCGCGCAAGCTGCCCGTCGCCGCGCTGGCGTACTCCGTTTTGATCGAGGACGGGGCGATGCGGCGGCTGCTCGACCTCACGCTGCCGCCAGGCCAGCGCGCGGAGGCCATCGCGGATCTGCGGGCAGCCATCGAGGGTCTGGAGTCGATCGAGGTCGTGCACGAGCGGCTGCATGGCGCAAAGCCACTGCTGGCCGACCTCAGCGGTTCGATCGAGAGCCTCCTGGCCGGCGCGGCTGACGACACTGATGCGTCGGAAGGCTTGCGCGATGCGGTCCAGGTCATGACCGTCCACCAGGCCAAGGGCCTCGAGTTCGAGGTCGTCTTCTGCTCGGGCTTCGCGCATGGGCTGTTTCCGCTCGAGGCACGACCCCATCCCTTGCTCGACGCGGAGGACCGCGCCTGGCTCGAGCGGTTCAAGGTCGGTTTCATGCCCTCCTGGCCTTCCGATCCAGACGGGCACCTCGCGGAAGAGGCCCGGCTTGCGTTCGTCGCCATGTCCCGCGCGCGACGCAGGCTTTACCTCACGTACGCGGACACGTACCTGCGGCAGGCGGGGCGGTCGATGTTTCTTGACCTGGCGGAGCCGGAGGCGTCGGTCCGCGAGCTGACGCGGGCGTCGTCGCGGCTCGAGCCAGGCGACGTCCTGCTGCATCGCGAGGCCGAGGTGCTGCTGGCAGCCCACCGGTCGGCGCTCAGCGATTCGGTGCTGGCCCGTGCTGGAACGCTGGGGCTCGACCTCGCGTTCCTGGCGGACCCGACGTCTGGCGAGCCTTTCGAGCCGTATGGGCCCGGACGAAACCCCGACCACGTCGAGATCGATCACTTCAGCCCGACCACGCTCAACGACTACCTGAAGTGCCCGCGCCTTTATTGGTACAACCACCATCCCGGCCTTGTCGACGAGCCACGCTCGGTGGCGATGGAGCGCGGTGGATTCCTGCACGAGGTGCTGCAGGACTTCCACGAGCAAGAGGAGGCGTGGCGGCCGCTCGAGGCCGAGCAGCAGCGGCAGTGGTTGGAAGAGGCGCTGCAGCGACACCTCGATGGATACCTCTCGCGGATGGAAGGCGTGTTGGACCGCAAGCGTGAGGAGAAGCAGGTGCGCACGCTGCTCGGCAACTACATCCGCTCAGTCACCGGCATGCAGTTCATCCGCCGGCTGCGAACGCTCGCGGTCGAGAAGCGGTTCCGCCTGCAGATCGACGGCTCGGAGGTCGTAGGCAAGATCGACCGCGTCAACGACGTCGGCGACGGCGAGGTAGAGGTCGTCGATTACAAGACCGGCTCGGGTAAGCCGATGCGCTTCGCCTACGACATGTATTTCGGGCCGGAGCTGCATGACGTCCAGCTCGCTCTGTACTACATGGCCTGCAAGGACGGCGTCGACGAAGAGGGGAATCCACTTGGATTCCAGCCCCGCTTCCTTTCCTTGTGGTACCCGAAGGACTGGGTGTGGGGCGGGATGCGCCAGGACATCTTCAGCGTCGGACGCCCTGCGGGCTTGAAAGAGTATCGCGAGAAGCCGCTTACCGCGGACGATCTCGACCGGAGTCGCGCGGCCGTGGTCACGGCGATCGACAACATCAAGGCCGGCCACTTCGAACCCGCGCCCCGCGAGCTCCCGGGGACATGCGTGACGCGCTTTGGAACCTGTCCACACGCGGCCGTCTGCCCGTACGGCGGAGCGCCGCCGGAGTGAGCGCCACGCGAATCCGGGGACCTGTCCTTTCGCCGGAGCAGGCGGCCGCCGCGCATGCTGGTCCGCAGGGCGCATACCTGATCGCGGCTGGGCCAGGGACCGGCAAGACGTTCACCGCGACTGAACGGTTCTGCTGGCTCGTCGAGCAGGGCGTGGCGCCTGAGCGCATCCTGACCGTCACGTTCAGCGACCGCGCGGCCGAGGAGCTGCGCACTCGGATCACGAACGAGCTGACCGCACGCCGGCCAGACCTCGGATCGCAAGCCCTGGACGGAGCGGCCGGGCGCGCGCAGGGCGCGCTGGACAACGTATGGATCGGGACGTTTCACAGCGCGTGCGCCCGCCTGCTGGACGAGTTCGCGTACCTTGTCGGCGCCCCGCGCGAGCTGCGCGTGCTGGACGAGACCGGCCAGCGCCTGTTCGAGCAGGAGCTCATGGCGAGGCTCCGCAGCGGCGCCACCGCACCCTTCGACCCTGATTCGTTCGCGGCCCTTTCGGTCGACGACCTGGACGACCTGCTGCGCTCGGGGCTTCGCTTCCTCCTCAAGCTCAAGGGACGTGGCATCAATCCCGAACGGTTTCATCAACGCGCGCTGCAGCTGCATGAACAGCACTGGAGCGCGCGCGCGAGCACCAACGGGTCAGGCGGACCTGACCCCGCTCGCGCGGAGGCGGAGGCGATCGACGTTCTCTTCACGATCTATCGCGCGTACGAGGACGCGCTCCGCGCCCTGGACCTGCGCGATTTCGACGACCTCCTCCTCCAGGTGATCGACGCACTCGAGCGCGTGCCTGAGTTTCGGCGCCGCGTCCGCGAGCGATTTCGCTACCTGATCGTCGACGAGTTCCAGGACACCAACCGCATCCAGCTCGACTTCATCCGCCTCGCCGCGGCCGAAGCATTCGGCAACGTCACGGTCGTCGGCGACGCAAAGCAGTCCATCTACGGCTGGCGCGACGCTGAGATCGAAAACATCCGCTCCCGCTTTCCCGGCACGCGGCTGCCCCTCACCCACAACCGCCGCTCGTACCAGGGCATCCTGGACTGCGCGACCGACTTCATCCGCCGCGACCCAGATTTTTCCGGCGAGCCCGAGCTGGTCGCGACGCGCGGAGCCGGCGAGGGCACGCCGGTCAGCGTGATGATGGCGCCGGACTCGCGGACCGAGGCTCGTTCCGTGGCGGAAACGATCCGCCGCCTCCATGTGAGCGGCCGCAGCTTCCGCGAGATTGCGGTGCTGTCCCATTCGGTCCGCATGCTCCCCCGCGAGTTCGAGGACGAGCTGCGGCGCCAGGGCATCCCGTATGTGACGAGCGGAGGTTCCGGGTTCTTCGACCGCCAGGAGATCAAAGACGTTCTCGCGCTGCTGCGCCTGGCCGAAAACCCGATGGACGACGGCGCGCTCGTCAGGATCTTCCAGGGACCGATCGTCCGGTTGGCCGATGCAGGCATGTATCGGCTGGCTTCGCGACGTTTCGAGCGGCGGGGGATGCGGCTGCGCGATTGCTTCGACGAGTCGATGCGCGAGGGATTCCCAGATATCGAGCCGGAGGTCGCCGCCGAGGCGAGCCGGTTGCTCGAGCTCACCGACCGCATCGGCCGCCTCCGCGACACGTTGACCGTCGCCGACATCCTCAACCGGCTGTTGGAAGAGAGCGGCTATCTGCGCTGGGCCGAGCTGCGCGCCCAGCGCGACGGGAGCCCTCGCGCGCTGCTCAACCTGCGCAAGGTGCTTCAGCTGGCCGGACGTTTTGAGCGCGACCTCGCCCTGGCCGGGATCGGCGACTTCGTGCGCCATCTGGACCAGGTCATCGACGCCGAGCTGCCGGTGGGTGAGGCGGCGGAGGAAGGCGCGGGCGCCGAGGCCGTGTCGCTGCTCACCATCCACGCCGCGAAAGGACTCGAGTTTCCCGTCGTGTTCCTGGTGAACCTTCGGCCGCCGCGGCCGCGGGATACCGAGCGGCTGTTCTTCGACCCCGACAGCCTTGGCTTTGTGATGAAGAACTGGCGCGGTGAGAAGCATCCGCGTTACGTCGACACCTCGCCGGGCGCGCCCGCCGTCGCACTGGCGATCGGCGAGCGGCGTCGCATCGTGTACGTCGGTCTGACGCGCGCCAAGGACTCGCTCTATGTCACCGCGACGCGCGACGAGCCATCCGCCCGTGAGGTCGGGGCCAATGGCCTCGAGGATCACGATCATTTCGCCGAGATCCTGAGCTGGGCGCTGGCGCATCCCGAATCGGCGGCGGTGGTTGAGTCGGAGCAGCTCGAGCTGCCGGTTCCGCGGCTGGCCAACGGCCAGGTCCACGACGATCCGTCGGTGGTGTCCGCGGTCCTGGACCGGCTGGAGCACATTCGCCCGGACACTTTAGGAGAGCAAATGGGCACCGGGGCCGTGATCGAGCTCAGCTTTTCCCAGCTGCACGACTTCGAGCTCTGCCCCGTGCGCTACCGGTTCGCGCAGGTGTGGGGCGTGCCGGCCCCACCCGACGAGCTACAGCCGGCCCAGGTCCGCGCCCTTGGATCGACCGAGCTCGGCTCGGCCGTGCACGAGGCGCTCGCCGCATGGCACAACTCGGGCGGCGACCTGCTGGCGATCTATCGGGGGCCGGAGGCCGGACGCGAGATGCTCGTGCGTTACCTCGCGGATCCGGTGTCGCGGACGCGGACGCTGGCCGTCGAGGCAGGCTTCAAGATGTCGGTCGGCGGGACTCGCGTGCGGGGCGTCGTGGACAGGATCTGCGAGCTCGATGGCCGGACGACCCTCATCGACTTCAAGACGAACGCGACACTCGACGAGACCCTGCTTGCCGCGTATTCCCTGCAGCTGCGGATCTACGGGCTGGCGGCCCGCCGCGGTCTGCTGCCCGGAGGCACGGATCCGAGGCTGATCCTCTTCGATCTGCGGAGGGGTGAGGCGCATGAGGTCAGCCCGGCGGATGATGAGGTCGAGGAGCGGGTGCTGTCGGCGTCGCGGCGGATCGCCGCCGCCGACTTCCGGCTCGGGCCGGAGCATGAGAACCGGCCGTGCCGGCTGTGCGCGTACCGTCCCATCTGTCCGGACGCCCGGCTTTCTAATGCACGAAAAGTACTTTGAACGCCGCGAGATAAAGGAGGCGATCGCGTTCGCTGAGGCCGGCGGCATCGCGGTGCATCGCAACTTCGACTCCTATCACGGCTCGACGATCAGGGGCTTCCGGCGAGAGAAGCCGTTTCTGCATGTCATCGGTCTTCGGCCGGTGCTGGAGCAGTGGGGGAAGCTGCATGGCCTGCGGCCCGAATGGATTCAGCCGGAGAAGCGCCGCCGGGTGGCGCATTACGACGTGTTCGGAGCTCCCGCCGAGGCTCTGATCGAGCGCCTCCGCCCGCGCCTGGACTGACCGTCGAGTGCGCCCGCTTGACGGGGAATGACGCAATGCGTTATGATGCGTCATGAAATCCAAGGAGGCTATGCATGAATACAGAATTTGCTGACACCGCCACGGCGGTCGAAGAGGTGGCTGTCGGAGCGGCCAAGGCAGCGGCGGAGCTGGCGTCCGACCCGGTCGGCACGGCACGGAAGCAGGTCCGGAGCTTTGGGCGCAAGGGCACCCCGACCGTTCGGCGGATCAATCGCCGGCTGAACGCCCTGCTCCCGGACAGGGTCACGCTCTGGGGCGTCGACGTCAACGGCAAGCTGCCCGAGAAGATCGCGATCAAGGGCCTGCACTTGGTCAAGGCGCAGGCTCGGCGTGAGGATGGCGTCGGCGACGTCGCCAAGCGAACGCTGCGCATCTTCAACGGCTCGTTCAAGACCATCGCGCGGACCGCGACCCGGCTCGGGCAGGCGAGCGAGCTTGCACCTCGCAAGAAGGCCGAGCCCAAGACGGCCACCATCCGCGCCCGCCGCCGCACCGCGCGCCGGCGCGCCGCGTAAGAAGACCTGGTCCAACGGCGCCCCCTCATCGGGGCGCCGTTCTGTTTTCCGCTAGCCTTCGCCCTCGGAGCCAGATGGTCCTCTGCACGGGTTCGATCGCATACGACTACATCCTCACGTTCAAGGGACGCTTCAAAGACCACATCCTCCTGGACAAGACCCACATCCTCAACCTCAGCTTCCTGGTCGACGATCTGCAGAAGCGGAAGGGAGGGGTGGCCGGAAACTACGCGTACAACCTGAGCCTTCTTGGCTATCCCGCTGCGATTCTTGCCACGGCGGGCACAGACGCAACCGAGTATCGCGACTGGCTTGTCGCGCAGGGCATCGACTGTCGCGGCCTCCGGCTCCTCGACGGCGAGACCACCGCGACCGGCTTCACCACCACCGACATGGACGACAACCAGCTCACCGGCTACTACGGCGGCGCAATGTGGCGGGCGGGGATGCTCGGCCTGGATGACGGCCCGCCGGACATCGATGCGGTGATCGTCGGTCCAAACGACCCGGCCGCGATGAAGCGCCTCGTCAGCGAGTGCCGCGAGCGCAGCATGCCGTTTGTCTTCGACCCCGCGCATCAGCTGCCGATGATGGAGGGACCTGATGTCACCGATGGGATCACCGGCGCGTGGATCGTCATCGGCAACGACTACGAGCTCGAGCTGATCCAGGAGCGGACCAGGCGCAACATGGACGGACTTCTCGAGCTCGCGGAAGTGGTCGTCACCACGCTCGGTCGCCAGGGCTCGCGGATCACCACGCGCGGCGGGTCGTTCGACATTCCGCCGGCGCCGGCAGCCCGCGAGGCCGATCCAACAGGCGCGGGCGATGCGTATCGATCCGGCCTGGTGGCGGGCCTCCTGCGCGGGCTCGACCACGCCAAGGCCGGTCGCATCGCTTCGCTCGCAGCGACGTATGCGGTGGAGCAGGTCGGCACAATCGAGCACTCCTACTCGCGGAAGGAGTTCAGCCTGCGCTGCCGCGATTGCTTCGGCCTCGAGCTGGACGACCAATTCTGGACAAGCTAGCTCTCGGCTAGCATCGTGGCGACGTGGCCGCGAATGCCGTCGAGGTCGAGGACCTCCGAAAGTCGTATGGCCCTGTTCATGCCCTGCAAGGCGTCACGTTCTCGGTCGCGGAGGGAGAAGTGTTCGCGCTGCTGGGGCCAAACGGGGCGGGCAAGACGACCACTGTCGAGATCCTCGAGGGCTTCCGCCGCCGCGACGGCGGCCGGGCCACGGTCCTGGGATTCGATCCCGCCTCCGGGAGCAGGGCGCTGAAGCAGCAGATGGGCATCGTGCTGCAGACGAGCGGCGTCGATCCCTACCTCACCGTCTCCGAGACGGTGGACATGTTTCGCGGCTACTACCCCAAACCGCGCTCGCGCGACGAGGTGCTCCAGCTGGTCGGCCTGGAGGACAAGCGCGACGCGCGTGTGACGAGGCTCTCGGGCGGTCAGAAGCGGCGTCTTGACGTCGCCATCGCACTCGCAGGCGACCCCCGAGTGCTGTTCCTGGACGAGCCGACCACAGGCTTCGACCCCGGAGCCAAGCGCAACGCGTGGGAGGTGATCAAGGGTCTGGCGGGATTGGGCAAGACGATCTTTCTCACCTCGCACTCGATGGACGAGGTCCAGTACCTCGCCGACCGCGTCGTCATCATCGCCGCGGGCAAAATCGTCGCCCAGGGCACCCCAGAAACTCTGGTGAGCGCAGGACCGGCCACCACGACGATTCGGTTTCGCGCGCCGCAGACCCCCCTGCCCGAAAGCTTCGTCAAGGCGGCGCACGTGGACGGGGACATGGTCGAGATCGAGACCGAGGACGCAACGCGAGCGCTCTATGACCTGACGTCGTGGGCGTTGCAGTCCGGAATCTCGCTGGACGGGCTGCAGGTCACGCGGCCTTCGCTCGAGGACGTCTACCTTGAGATCACCGGTGAGGTTCAAGAGGCAGACGCGAAGACGTGAACGATCTGAGGCTCGCGCTGAGGCAGGTCTGGTACATCAACAAAGCGTTCCTTCGGAATCCCGCCTCGCTGTTCTTCACGCTCGTATTTCCGCTCATGTTCCTCGTCATCTTCTCCGTCATCTTCGGCAACGGACATGTTCTCGTCGGGCCTGGCCGCACCGTGCGCGTGGCGACGTTCTACGTACCGGCCATCTCGGCGTTCTCCGTCATCAACGCCTGCTACACCAACATCGCGATCTCGCTGAGCTTCTCGCGCGATTCCGGCGCCCTGAAGCGGATCCACGGATCACCTCTGCCGGTGTGGAGCTACATGGGCGCCCGGATCCTGCACGCCGTGGTCATGGCGATACTGCTGGTCGGAATCACGGCCGCCTTCGGCGCAGTGTTTTACGGTGCGACGCTTCCGACCGACACGCTGCCCGCGTTTGTTCTGACCCTGCTCGTGGGCGCTGCTGCGTTCAGCGCGCTCGGCGTGGCAGTGACCTCGGTGATTCCGAACGCCGACGCGGCGCCCGCCGTGGTCAACGGGACGATCCTGCCTTTGCTGTTCATCTCCAACGTCTTCATCCCGCTGGAGAAACCGTCAGGCTGGATCGACATCCTCGGCAAGATATTTCCGGTGCGCCACTTCGCTGATGCGCTGATCGGTTCGTTCTTCAACCTGAGCGGCTCCGCACTTCACGTCAACGACCTGCTGGTGATCACAGCGTGGGGCCTCGCTGGCGTGGTCGTGGGAATCCGGTTCTTCCGCTGGGAGCCGAGGACCTGATGACGACGATCTTCACCCAGATCATCGAGGGAAGGGTGCCCGGGCGGTTCGTCTGGAGCGACGATCGGTGCGTGGTCTTCCTCTCCAATCGTCCTTTGCGGCCCGGACACGCGCTGGTCGTGCCGCGCCCCGAGATCGATCACTGGATCGACCTCGATCCCGACCTTCTGTGTCACCTGGCCGAGACCGCCCAGGCGATCGGTCAGGCCCAGATGGCGGGGTTCAAGCCGGAACGCGTGGGGGTGATGCTGGCGGGCCTCGAGGTTCCGCACTGCCATTTCCACGTGGTGCCGATTCGCGGCTTGCACGATCTCGATTTCGGCAACCAGGATCCGGACCCCGACCCCGCGATGATGGACGAAGCCGCCGCCACGATCCGGCGCGAGCTTCGCCGCCTGGGCTACTCGCAGGTCAGCGGTTAGAGGCCCGGCCGGCGAGCATCTTCTCGAGCTGATCGACATGCATCTCGAGATGTGACACGAGGGGCAGTCGGGCCACCTCCTCGGCGGTCATCGAGGTTCCGTCGTCGATCTGCGCGGAGCGGTCGAGCGATTCGGAGGAAGCCTCGCGCAGAGTTTTGATCGTCCGCTCGTGATCCGCCTGGGCGAGCCGGATCAGCTCGACCGGCGGGAGCTCGGCCATCTGCTTGCCCGCTGAATCGCGAAGGTTGACGGCCTCGAGCAGGTTCATGCCCTCGAGCTTCCCACTCGCGATTCTGTGCACGAGGACGCCGTAGAACTTGGACACGACGGCGATGTGGGCCAGGATCTCGTGAGCGTTCCAGTCGCCGTCATCACCAGTCTCGGCTGTCACCCGCGCGCCAAGCTCCGCGACGCGATCGGAGACGTGCTGCAGCCGGTCGGCCAGTAGGTTGCGCTCGCGGTCGCGATAGCCGCTCATGAAGGTGCGAAGGTCGTCCATCGTGAACGCCGGGCTCTCGATCTTCATCCGCTCACAGACTAAGCGACAATCGACGCATGTGCTATGGAGATGATGCGCGGCCGCCGCTGCCTCCGATCAGCGGAGGGGCGTCAGACTCGGGAGACATCGTGCTGGTTTCGTCAGACGGAACCAGGAACGCGGCTCACTTTGCGCGCGCGGCGAAACCGACAGGCGCAGGAATGGTCGTCCTCCCCGATGTCCGCGGCCTGCATCAGTTCTTCAAAGAGCTGGCCGATCGGTTTGCCGATGCGGGCATCGACGCGGTGGCGATCGATTACTTCGCCCGCACCGCCGGGACGTCGGACAGGGACAACGACTTCGACTACATGCCGCACGTGCAGCAGACGACCGCCGAGGGAATCGCCGCCGACTCGGCTGCAGCGATCGAGTACCTGAGGTCGAAGGATGGTGGCGCGGTGAAGTCTGTCTTCACAGTCGGGTTCTGCTTCGGTGGCTCGAATTCGTGGAATCAGTCGGCTCTGAATCCCGGCCTGAGCGGGTGCATTGGTTTTTACGGACGTCCGATGCGCAGCCAGCCTTACATCTCGACGATGAAGGCCCCGCTGCTGCTGATGATCGCGGGGGCGGATGCGGCGACAACGCCGGAGCAATCGCAGGAGTTCGAGCACGAGCTGACGACGGCCGGGGTCCCTCACGAGGAGCACGTCTACAAGGACGCGCCGCACAGCTTCTTCGACCGGACGTACGAGCAGTGGAAGGACGCGTCGGACGACGCGTGGCGGCGAATGCTGGACTTCGTGAAGCGACACAGCACGTAGTCGCTGCTCGCCGGCCGACATGGCTGCGGTCTGACCAGCCCACCGCCAAAACCACCCACCCCCACCCCACGAAATCGGAGGCTTCGCCTTGATTTCGTGGGGACCCCTAAAGGGGGTCCGGTGCGGCGGCCGCCAGAATACGGCCGGGAGCGGCGGGCACCAATAGGGCCTTAACAGGCCATTCGACGCCGCGTCCAACGACGGGACGCGACGTATAGTCAGCCGCAATGGCCAAGCTGGCCTCCAGGTCCAAGTCCGGCAGGACGGCGCCCCGCCTCCCCCAGAACCTCATCGATGAGCTCGAGCGCCGTCACGCCGGCATGGCCCGGCACATGGCGCGGGCGGTCGTGACCCTCGTCCGTTGGGACGCGTCCACCGGTGTTCCGCCTCAGCGCGACGCCATCGTCAGGGCCTGCTCGGCAGGCCTCGACCTCTTCCTGGCCACCGCTCGCGAGGCGAGGCCGGCGACCCAGGACGAGCTGCGCCGGGTTGCGCAGCTTGGCGTCCTCCAGGCGCGCAGCAGCCAGTCGGTCGAGCCGATCCTCGCCGCCTATCGCATGGCCGCCCGCGTTGCGTGGAACGAGATCCTCCGCGCCTGGCGAGGGCATCCCGAGGCGACGCCCGAGGCCATCATGCTGGTCGCGAACTACGTCTTCGCCGCGCTGGATCAGGTCGCGGCCGAGGTGACCAAGACCTACCTCCACGCGCGCGAGCAGCACATGCAGCGCGGCACGCGCGCCCACGCCAGGCTGTTTCACTCGCTGATCAGCGACAACTTCGACTCGGAGCTCGAGCTGCAGCGGCAGGCGCTCGCGATCAACACGCCTCTCAGCGCGACCGGCTACGTGGCGATGGTGTGCAAGCTCGTAATGGGCAACCGGGACGGTGAGCGGGGCGGACAGGCCCTGGCCGAGGTCGCCGAATCGCTCGACATCCGGCGCGGAACCATGGTGCTTGCAACCGACCCCAGCACCCTCGCGGTGCTGTGGCCGGCCGAGAAGCCGGCCGACGTCGAGACAGCCCGCGAGTTCGTGATCAGCCTCCAGGACCAGGTCGCTCAGCGCTCGGGCAACCTCGCGGCCAGGGTCCGCGCCGGCATTGGCGGCTACCACCCCGGCATGCATGGGGCGGCGCGGTCGTACCTCGAGGCCCAGCAGGCCTTCGAGGCGGGGCGCAAGCTCCGGCCAGACAAGGTGGTCCACCGCCACGACGAGGTCATCCCGCACCTGGTGCTGGCCCAGAATCCGGTGCTCGCCGAGCGCTTCGTGACCCACGCTCTAGGACGCGTGATGGATCCCAAGGTCCGCAACCGCAAGCAGCTGCTGGAGACGCTCGAGGCATACCTCGCGCGCGGCTCGGTCAAGGACGCGGCGACGGCCCTGGGCCTCCACCGGCACACGGTCCTTTACCGCCTCGAGAAGCTGCGCGAACTGCTCGGCGGCGACCTCGATGTGCCCTCGACCCGCCTAAGGCTGCAGCTCGCGCTGGACCTCCAGAAGCTGCTCTAAAGCGTCTTTGGACCCGATGTCCAAAGAATCGTCCATCTTTTGCCACCTGGCAGCGCTGCCAGTTGGCCGGTGCGTCCCTATGCTGGATGAATGACATCCAATCACAACGGACGCCGCGTGGCCGTCACGGGCATGGGCTTCATCACCCCGATCGGAAATGACCTCGAGACCGTCTGGTCGAACATGATCGAAGGCGTGAGCGGGGTGGGACGCATCACGCGGTTCGACACGGCAGCCTTTGACACCAAGATCGCCGCGGAGGTCAAGGGCTTCAACGCCGAGGACTACATGGACCGCAAGACGGCCCGCCACATCGGCCGCTACTGCCAGTTCGCGCTTGCGGCGTCGAAGCAGGCGCTGGCCCACGCCAACCTGGATCCCGCCGAGATGGCGCCCGACGACGTCGGCGTCATCGTCAGCTCGGGCATCGGCGGCATGGAAGAGATCGAGAAGAGTCACACCGCGCTGATGGAGCGCGGCCCCAAGCGGATCAGCCCCTTCACGGTGCCGATGATGATCGCGGACATGGCGGCGGGCATCGTCGCCATCCACACCCATGCCGGCGGCCCCAACTACGCCATCGTCAGCGCCTGCGCGTCGAGCGCGCACGGCATCGGCGAAGCGTCGGAGATCATCAAGCGCGGTGCCGCGGTGGCGATGATCGCTGGTGGCAGCGAAGCCACGATCACCCCGCTCACGATGGGCGCGTTCTGCCAGATCAAGGCGACCAGCGAGCGGAACGACGAACCCGAGAAGGCGTGCCGGCCGTTTGACCTCGGCCGCGACGGCTTCGTGATGGGCGAAGGCTCCGTGATGTTCGTCCTCGAAGACATGGACCACGCGAAGCAGCGCGGCGCGCGCATCTACGCCGAGGTCGCGGGTTACGGAGCCAGCGCCGACATGTACCACTTCACCGCCCCCCAGCCGGAGGGCAAGGGCGCGGCGCGCGCGATGAAGCAGGCCCTCGAGTCGAGCGGCATCGACTCGAGCGAAGTCGGCTACGTCAACGCCCACGGCACCTCGACCAAGCTCGGTGACGTCGCCGAGACCAAGGCCATCAAGTCGGTTTTCGGCGAACACGCCTACGAGCTGGCCGTCAGCTCGACCAAATCGGTGCATGGGCACCTGCTCGGCGCGGCGGGAGCGATCGAGGCCGCGGCCTGCGTGCTCGCACTCGACCGGGGCCTCTTGCCGCCGACCATCAACCTCGATGACCCCGACCCCGATTGCGACCTCGACTACGTGCCCAACAAGGCCCGGAAGGCGGACATCAAGGTGGCCATCTCGAACTCGTTCGGGTTTGGCGGCCACAACGCGACCCTCGTCATCAAGAAAAGCCCGTCTGGCGACAACTAAAAAGGAGAAAGGATTGCCCATGGCAAGCCAGCTCAACTTCAAAGAGCTCCAGGATCTCGCGGCCGAGATCCTCGGCGTAGACCCCGACCAGGTCCAGATGGACAAGAGCTTCCAGCGCGACCTCGCCGCGGACTCGCTCGACCTGGTCGAGCTGATCGCCGCCATCGAGGACAAGTACGACGTCGAGCTTCCAGACGAGGAGCTCGAGAAGATGAAGCTGATCTCCGACCTGTGGAAGTTCCTGGAGCAGAAGACCGCCGAGCGGCTGGAGGCTTAGCGCCGATGGCAATCACCACCAGCTACCGGACCCGATCCGATGCGGTGCCGCTTCGCTCGTTCAAGGCCAAGGGCCGGCCGAGCGCCATCGCAGGCGTAGGCGTCTACGCGCCAGAGAAGGTGCTGACGAACTTCGATCTCGAGAAGATGATGGACACGTCCGACAAGTGGATCACCGAGCGCACGGGCATCCACCGCCGCCACATCGCGGAACCGGGCACGACCACCTTCGAGCTTGCGACCCGGGCTGCCCGCGCCGCTTTGAAGGCTGCCGGCGTCGAGGCGAAGGATCTCGACATGATCCTGGTCGGCACGTCCTCGCCGGATGGTCCGTTTCCTTCGGTAGCGTGCCGCGTCCAGAACGAGCTCGACGCCCCCGGCGCGGTGGCGTGGGACACGCTCGCCGCCTGCTCGAGCTTCGTCTACGCGCTTTCGATCGCGGACTCCTTCATCGCCACCGAGCGCGCTGAGACCGTCCTCGTCATCGGGGCTGAGGTGCTGTCGCGCATGCTCGACTACTCGGACCGCGGGACCGCTGTGATCTTCGGAGACGGCGCAGGCGCCGCCGTGGTCAAGGCCGCGCCGAAGGGCGCCGGCTTCCTCAGCTGGTGCCTCGGCTCAGACGGACGCGGTTACGCCCAGGTCACCTGCGGCAACATCGAGAAAGGCGCCTACGCCGCCAAGGACCCGCGGCCGTTCATCGACATGGTGGGCCCCGACGTGTTCAAGTTCGCGGTCGACATCTTCATCCGCCAGGCGACCGAAGTGTGCCAGGCCGCGGGCGTGGCGCTTGACGAGATCGACCTCTGGGTCCCACACCAGGCCAACTTCCGCATCATCGACGCCGCCGCGCGGCGCATCGGCCTGCCGATCGAGCGCGTCGCCGTCAACATCGACGAGTACGGCAACACCTCCAGCGCGTCCATCCCGCTGGCGCTGGAGGACGCGGTCCGCAAGGGCCGCGTCAAGAGCGGCGACCACGTGCTGCTGGCGGGTTTCGGTTCGGGCCTCACCTGGGGCGCGACGCTTCTGAAGTGGGCCTGACGAGCATGACCTGGTGACCTGGTGATCAGTCTCGCCGGCCCGATCGCGCTTCTCTTTCCTGGACAGGGAGTGCAGAAGCCCGGCATGGGCAAGAACCTGTACGACCGTTACCCAGCCGCGAGGCGCGTATTCGAGCGGGCCGAAACGCTCCTCGACATGCCCGTGCGCAAGCTCTGCTTCGAAGGTCCCGTCGAGGAGCTCAACCGCACCGACATCATCCAGCCGTGCGTGATGACCGTTTCGTGGGCGGCGTATGAGGTGTGGCGCGAGAGCTACGGACTGGAAAACGTCAGCGTCACGGCGGGGCACAGCCTCGGCGAGATCGCTTCGCTGGCCGCCGCGGGGTCGATCCCATGGGAAACGGCCCTGCTCCTGGTCAAGGAGCGGGGGCGCATCATGGCCGCCGCAGCGGGCAAGCACGTCGGCATGATCGCGATCGTCGGCCTGCCTGAGCCGGAGATCGAGCGGATTCGCCAGGAGGCAGCCGAGCTCGGCAACCTGTGGATCGCCAACCGCAACGCGGACGTGCAGTTCGTCCTGTCGGGCGAGATCGCAGCCGTGCAGGAGGCCGGCCGTCTCGCGACCGCCGCCGGCGCTCGGCGCGCGCTGATGCTGACCATCCCGCTCGCGGCGCACACGCCCTTGATGGAGGCCGCTGCCTCTGCTTTTCGCAAGGCTGTCGACAGGCTGCCGCTCAAGGCGCCATCCATCCCAATCCTCGCCAACGCGTCAGGCGAAGCACTGCGCACGGCCGCCGCGCTCCGGGATGAGCTGCGCCAGCAGATGCTGCGGCAGGTCGACTGGGCGCGGACGATGGTCTCGATGCGCGCGATGAAGGTTCGCACCGTGGTCGAACTCGGGCCAGGTCGAGTGCTCGCCAGCCTCGCGGCCAAGCACCTCCCCGGCGTGGACACCTGGAACGCCGAGGAGCTCTTCGTCGACTACGCCGGGCCTACAACCGCATAGTCGTGGGCGACCTCGACGGCAAAACCGCTCTCGTCACCGGGGGCGGAAAAGGCATCGGTCGCGCGATCAGCCAGGCCCTCGCGGAGATGGGGGCGAAGGTGGTCGTCAACTACCGCGCGGACAAGGCTGCCGCGGACGAGACCGCCGCCTCGCTGCCCAACGCCATCGCGCACCAGGCAGACGTCGGGGACCCGGCTCAGGTCGAGGCGATGGTGAAGGCGATCGGAAGGGTGGACGTGCTCGTCAACAACGCCGGGGCGGTCCGCGACAAGCTGCTGATCCAGATGTCGCCCCCGGACTGGGAGGACCTGATTCGCATCGATCTGCTCTCGGCGTTTGCCACGACCAAGGCTGCCATCATGAGCGGCATGATGCGCGCGCGCTGGGGGCGCATCGTGAACATCTCTTCGATCGTCGGGCTCACAGGCAACGCCGGCCAGACCAACTACGCCGCGGCGAAGGCGGGACTGATCGGCTTCACCAAGTCGGTGGCGCGTGAGTACGGTTCGCGCAACATCACGTGCAACGCCGTCGCGCCAGGGTATGTGCGCACAGAGCTCACCACCGGGTCGCTGACGGACGAGATGGTGAGGCAGCTCGTGGCGATGTCGCCGATCAAGCGCGAGGCGACCGCGGAAGAGGTCGCCGCCGCGGTGGCCTTCCTGTGCTCGGAGCGCGCAGGATTCATCACGGGCCAGGTGATCGCCGTCGACGGAGGGCTTTCGCTATGAGGCTCCGCTCCCGGAAGTTCCTCGCATCTTCGCGCCCTGGGCGGCCGGGCGCCTGCGGCGCTGAAGTCGGCGTCAGGGGGCCCGGCGCTCACTCGTCGCGCATCTACGGATGCGCTCCTCATCGCGCCACCCCTTCCTTGACTCCGGCCGCCGATGACGCGAATCTGCGTCGGACCTCCGGGATCGGAGCCTCTTGATGGCCATCGCCGAGGACGACCGCAAGGTTGCGATCCAGGGCGGCGAGCTGCCCGAGATCCTTCTTCCCACCAACTGCCCTGGCTGCGGCATCGCCCTCGTGATGGAGGAGCTGCGCGCGCACAACTTCGTCTGCACCCACTGCGGCCACCACTTCCGGCTCGGCGCCGACGTGTGGATCCCGCTGATCGCCGACGGCGGCTCGTGGCAGGAGCGCTGGACCGATGTTCGTTCGCACGACCTCCTTAATTGGACCGTGCCGAAGCGCTACCAGGAGACGGTCGAGACGCTGCTCGAGGAAGGCTTGAACGAGGCCGTGCGCACCGGGACGTGCACGCTGGCCGGGCGTCCCATCTGGCTCGCCGCCTTCGACTTTGGGTTCGTCGGCGGAACGCTGTCGATCGTCGCGGGCGAGCGGCTCGCGCGTGGGATGGAGCAGGCCGCATCGTCGGGGGTTCCCTACGTGCTGATCTCCGCATCGGGCGGCGCCCGCATGCAGGAAGGCGTCCTGGCCCTGATGCAGCTGGCCAAGGTCAACGCGGCCGTCGGCAGGCTGCACACCGCCGGCGTGCCGTACTTCTCGATCCTGACCGATCCCACGTTCGGCGGCACCGCCGCCTCGCTGGCGCTGCTGGGCGACATCAACATCGCGGAGCCGGGCGCGGCGATCGGATTCACGGGCCCGCGCGTGATCAAGCAGGCGACCTACGCCGATCTCCCTCCCGGATTCCAGAGCGCGGAGTTTCAGCTCGCGCACGGCCAGGTCGACATGGTCCTTCCGCGAACCGAGCTGCGCCCACTTCTCGCGCATCTGCTGGAGCTTTATTCGTGAGTGTTTGGGAGATCGTCGAGCTCGCGCGGCACCAGGACCGGCCGTACTCGCTCGACTACTTCCGCCGCCTGGCGCCCGACTTCATCGAGCTGCACGGCGATCGGCTCTCGGCGGACGACCCGGCGCTCGTCGGTGGGGTGGGCACGTGGCACGACCGCACGACGGTGTTCCTGGGCCACCAGAAGGGCCGCAGCCTGAAGGAGCGCGTGGCCAGGAACTGGGGAATGATGCACCCCGAGGGTTATCGCAAGGCGCTGCGCCTTGCCCACCACGCCGCGAAGTTCGGCTTTTCCATCGTCTCGCTCATCGACACCCCGGGCGCCTACCCGGGCGCCGACGCGGAGGAGCGCGGCATCGCGGCCGCGATTGCGCAGGCCATCATGGAATGGTTCCGCATCCCCGTGCCGATAGTGGCCGCCGTGATCGGTGAGGGCGGGAGCGGCGGCGCGCTCGGGATGGGTGTCGCCGATCGCGTGATCATGCTCGAGAACTCCATCTATTCGGTCGCGTCGCCTGAGGCCGCGGCGTCGATCGTTTGGCGGGACAACTCGCGCAAGGTCGAGGCGGCCGAGCAGCTGCAGCTGACGTCGCGGGAGATCCTTGCCATGGGAGTCGTCGAAGAGGTCGTGCCCGAACCTGGCGGCAGCGCGAGCGCGGACTACGACGCGGCCGCGAAGGCGCTCGACGAAGCGTTGTGGCGCCACATGCGGCCTCTGCTCGAACAGCCGACGGCGGAGCTCCTGCAGCACCGCTATGACCGTTTCCGCTACATCGATTCGCTGGTGCACGCCGAGCCGCACTTCGGCCCGAAGATCGACTAGCCGATTGCGAGTAGTCGCCCAGAGGGTTGCTTCCGCGGCGGTGAGCTGGGAGGAATCCGGGAATCCCCGCCGTGCAACCATCGGACCCGGTTTTGTGTTGTTGGTGGGTGCAGCCGGAGATGACGACGACAACAGCGTGCAGCGCCTCGCCGACAAGATCATCGATCTGCGCGTCTTCGCTGACGAAGCGGGGAAGATGAACCTCAGCCTGGTCGACGTCAAGGGCGCGGCGTTGATCGTGTCCCAGTTCACGTTGTTCGCGGATATGAGCCGCGGTCGCCGGCCGAGCCTGCTGAGAGCAGGCGATCCCGGCCGCGCCGAGCAGCTCTACGAATACTTCGTCGCCCGATTCCGAGAGCGCGGAATAGAAACCCCGACCGGGAGCTTTGGAGCCGTCATGCGGGTGAGCATCGAGAACGACGGCCCAGTGACGCTCGTCCTCTCCACCGACGACTGGGTGACTCGTGTCTGATCCCCACGAACTCCGCGCCGAAGGCGTGAGTTCGCGGGGGCCCCTGGGACGCCCTCGTAGTGCCGCCATGCCGTATGCGGCGCTGATCGGTCTGGCTCTGATCTGGGGCGCGTCGTTCCTGTTCATCAAGGTCGCGGTTGCGGACATGAGCCCAGAGGTTTTGCTCCTCCTGCGCTCGGCATCCGGGCTGCTGACCCTTGTCGTGTTGGTCCGCCTGATGGGACGGCCGCTCCTGAGCGCCGGCTGGCGGACCCGGCTGGTCTCGTTTGCGATCATGGCCGTGACCAACGCGGTCATTCCGTGGATCCTCATCGCCTGGGGCGAGGAGCGGATCACGAGCGGCCTTGCCAGCATCCTCAACGCAACCACGACCCTGTGGACCGCGGTGTTGATCTTCTGGGTCATGCCCTCGGAGAGACCCAGCCCGATCAACTACGCGGGCGTCCTCATCGGGTTTGCGGGCGTGGTCGTCCTGGTGTCTCCCGAACTTGCCTCGCACGGGGTGTCGGGGAACTTCTTCGGCGCGATGGCCGTCGTCCTCGCCTCGCTCTCGTACGCGGTCAACGCCGTCTACCAGCGGCGGAAGATGCGCAGCGTCAGCGTCTTCGAGGTCTCGATCGGCCAGCTCCTGGCGACCGTTGTGTTTGCGATCCCCCTCGCCGCGCCGACGATCGCGCAGGTCCACGTTCGGCCGCTGTCCCTCGCAGCCGTACTCGCGCTGGGCGCCGCTGCGACGGGCGTTGCATACCTTCTCTATTACTACGTGATGAACACGCTCGGGGCAGTCCGGGCGGCCGGGGTGACGCTTCTGGTCCCGATCACGGCGTTGTTCTGGGGCGTCGCCCTGCTGCACGAGAGCCTCAGCGGGCCGATCATCATCGGCATGGTGGTGATCCTCGCCGGCATCGTGCTGACCAACCTGCGCCGCCAGCCGCGTCGGGAGCCGGCAGTCGAACCCGATTCCGCCGCGGCTTGAGCGACTACCTGCAGGAGCACGCGGCCCAGGTCGAGCGCGCCGCGCAACGAATCTCGGGCCGGGTCCGCCGCACGCCGGCGCTCACGACGGACCTCGATCCGGACCTCCGGCTCAAAGCCGAATGCTTCCAGGTCACGGGCTCGTTCAAACCGCGCGGTGCCTTCAACGCGGTGCTGTCGCTGCTCGAACGCGGCGAGAAGCCGGCCGGCGTGATCGCGGTTAGCTCAGGCAACCACGCGCAGGCAGTCGCGCTCGCCGCCGGTTCCGTTGGCATCCCGGCCCTGATCCTGATCCCCGAGGATGCCAACCCCGCCAAGGTCGCCGCGACCCGTGCGCTGGGGGCGGAGGTGATTCAGGAAGGCATCACCTTCGCGAACCGAGAGCAGCGGCTGCGCGAGGTGATGGCTGAGCGCGGGTACACGCTCGTCCATCCATTCGACGACTGGGACGTGATCCACGGCCAGGGCACCGTCGTTCGCGAGCTGCTCGAGGACGAGCCCAGCCTCGAGGTGGTCGCGGCGCCGGTCGGCGGCGGTGGTTTGCTCGCCGGGTCTGCCATCTCCGCCAAGCGCCGCCGCGCCTCGATCAAGGTCGTGGGCGTGGAGCCCGTCGCGGCGGACGACGCGTACCGCAGCTGGAAGGCGTCGAGCATCCAGACGCTGGCCGCGTCGCCGACTACTCTCGCCGACGGCGTCCGGACGACGGCGATCGGGAAGCGTAACTTCGAGGTGATGTTCGCCAACAGCCTGGTGGACGAGATCGTCACGGTGACGGAGGACGAGATCGGCGCGGCGGTCCAGGTCGCGTGGACGCGGCTTCACCTCGCGCTCGAGCCGACGGGCACGCTACCGCTCGCGGCCTACCTCGCGGGCAAGCTCGCTCGCGGGAGGACCGGACTCGTCTTGAGCGGCGGCAACGCCAACCTCCGGACCGTGGCTACACTCCTCAAAGACCAATGATCCCGGTCAAGGAGGTGATGACGCGCAACGTGATCACCTTTCGCGAGGACACTCCGGTCGAAGAGATTGCGAGCGTCCTCAGCTCGAAGCGCATCACCGGCGCGCCGGTGGTCGCGAACGAGGGTCACGTCGTCGGCATCGTCTCCGAGACTGACGTTTTCTCGAAGAAAGGCAAGGTGGCGCGCGACATCATGAGCCCGCGCGTGATCTCAGTCACCGAGGAGACGGGTATCGACGAGGCCGCACGGCTGCTCATAGGCGAGCGCATCCGCCGCGTGCCCGTGATCCGCGGAGGGAAGATGGTTGGTCTGCTCAGCCGCTCCGACGTGCTCGACTTTTTCGCCAAGACGCGATGGACATGCGACGTCTGCGGCTGGTGGGAGCGCAGCCTCGAGCGTCCAGTGCGATGCTTCTCCTGTTCGAGCACCAACCTCCACCTGGAGCGCGCCGATCCCGGCCACTAACCCGTCGCTTCGCCTTTCACTGAAGGCGCAGAGCTTCACCGAATCGGTCATCCGCGAGATGACGCGGCTCAACCTCCGGCTGAACGGCCCGGAACGGGCGATCAACTTCGCCCAGGGATTTCCCGACTTCGACCCCGACCCGCGCATCCTCGACGCCGCGACGCGGGCGCTGCGCGATGGCTACAACCAGTACGCGACGACGTGGGGCGCGCCCCAGCTGCGCCAGGCGATCGCGCTCAAGCAGTCCGCGGCGTGGGGGCGTGAGGTGGATCCGGACACCGAGGTGACGGTCGCCTGCGGAGCCACCGAGGCCATGATGGCCGCCATGCTGGCGGCGGTCGACCCCGGCGACGAGGTCATCGTCTTCGAGCCGTTCTACGAGAACTACGGCCCGGATTGTGTGATCAGCGGCGCTGTACCGCGTTTTGTCGCGCTGCGACCTCCTGACTGGAGCCTCGACCTCGACGAGCTGAGCGCCGCCTTCAACGAAAGGACGCGAGCCATCGTCGTGAACACGCCGCACAACCCGACGGGCAAGGTCTACACCAGGTCCGAGCTCGAGCACATCGCGCGGCTGTGCATCGAGCACGACGTGATTGCGATCACCGACGAGATCTACGAGCACCTCGTTTACCAGGGCCGCCACGTCAGCATCGCAACTCTGCCGGGCATGGCGGAGCGCACGATCACGATCAGCGGCGCGAGCAAGACCTACTCGGTGACAGGCTGGCGGGTCGGGTGGCTCATCGCGCCGGCCCTCCTCACCTCCGGCATCCGCAAGGTCCACGACTTCCTCACCGTCGGGGCCGCGCATCCGCTGCAGGTCGCGGTCGCCGAGGCGCTCGCATACCGCCCTTCCTTTTATGTAGAGCTGCTCGGCGACTACCACGAGCGCCGCGACGCCATCGTCGCGGGCCTGCGGGAATGTGGCTTCGACGTGTCGCCGCCCGAGGGCGCGTATTACGTGATGGCCGGGATCGACGCGTTCGGAGCGGCCGACGACGTCTCGTTCGCGCGGCGTTTGATCGAAGAGGCGGCGGTGGCGACTGTGCCGGCGTCGAGCTTCTATCACGACCCTGCGCTGGGCCGGCGCCATATCCGGTTCAGCTTTCCGAAGAAGATCAGCACGATCGAGCGCGGGCTGGCGGCGCTGCGCTCGGTGCGGCGCAATCAGAGCTCTTAACAGGCTAGGTTGGCGCGCGGCCTGGCCGTGCCTAGCCTGGGCTCATGCGCAAACTTATCCGTTCACCCCTCAGCTGGATGGTCGCCGCCGAGCTGGCCGTCGTCGGCGCGCTGGCGGTCGTGGCCTGGAGCGTGGTGGGCTCCGCGGCGCGACCGGTCTCTGTGCCGGCGACCGTGCAGGCTCCCGATGCCGGCGCTGACCCGACCTCGCCGCTGCCCCAGGTCCCGGAGCTCCAGGGCCAACCGCCGAGAGGCCCGCTGCCCGGCCTCAACCTCGATTCCGCTTTCTGGCGCGAGCGCCTGTCCCAGCTCAACAACGACCAGGTCTACCTGGAGCAGCTCGAGTGGCACGTCATACACAGCGCGGAAGGCGCGGTTCAGCGCTACCTCGAGACGGTTGTGCTGCCGGCGATTCAGCGTGCCGAGCACGCCGCGGGTGTGGTTGTGCTCTAGCCCTTGTCCGACGACATCGTCACGTTGCCGTTGAGAGTGGCACCATCTTCAACCGTGAGCCGGCTCACCCTGACGTCGCCGTTGAGGTGGCCGGAGCCCCCGAGGGTCAGGCGCTTCTTGGCTGTGACGTTGCCGGTGACCTGGCCGCGGACGTTTACGTTGGCGCCCTCGATGGCCGCCTGGATGTTGGCGGTCGAGTCGATCGTCACGTCTCCAGTCGCCTTGAGGTCGCCCTCCACGTTGCCGGCGATCTTCAGGTCGCCCTGGATCTCGAGCCGCCCCTGTAGGACGTCGCGCGGGCCGAGACTGACGACGTTGGTTCCGCCGTTCTGGGTCGACTGGGCGGCGGCTTTTTCAGCTTGAGCCATTGAATCCTCCGCTGCGTAATGGGGGCCATTCCCGATTTCAGGGAGCTAGCATCGTAGCAGCCGTGCCTCGAATCGTCGCCCAAGGTTAAAGCAGGACCCGTGGCCATCATGGATCGCGACTCCTCCCGTGAGATGGTTGACCATGTCGTCGACTTCTTCGACGGGGTCGCTTCGCTGTACGACGACTGGGCGGGCGGGCAGCACCGCCGAGTGGCGGCGCGCCTCGTTGACCTGACCAGTCCGGCGAAGCATGAGCACGTTCTGGATGTAGGCACGGGTACCGGCCTGGTGGCTCACCTCGTGGCGCCACGGGTCAACCCGGGCGCGGTGATCGGCATCGACCTGTCGGAGAGCATGCTCGCGATCGCGCGCAAGAAAAAGGACAAGAACCTTCAGTTCTTGGGCATGGCGGCGGAGCACCTCGTCTTCCGGCCCGCTACGTTCGACCTCGTCACCATGGGTGAGGCGCTGACCTACCTGGCCGATCCGGGCGCGGCTCTGGACGAGGCTTACCGTGTTCTCCGGCCGGGAGGCCGGCTCGCGGTCTCGTGTCAGCGCCGCAGCCTCAACACCCCCGCCCAGGAGCTTTTCTTCCAGGCCCTGACGCCGCTCGCCCGCCGGCACTACCTCGACCTTCCCCGCTACAGCTCGGCACGCGCGAGCTTTGGCGAGCCGGGGATGCTCCGCCGCATTCTCCAGGATGCGGGCTTCGACGTCGGGCCGATCACGGACATGGTCACCGGCGGCCGCGCCAGCGACGCCCGCGAGTGGACTGAGCTCATGGCGGGAGCTGGTCCGCGGCCCTACACCTTGATCCGGGCGCTCGGGCCACGCTACCGCGGGGAGCTCGAGGCCGAGGTCGAGGCGGCGATGGCGAGCCTGGGCGACCCGGACGACGCCTTCAGGTATCACCACTCCTACGTGCTGGCGGTAGCGACCAAGCAATAACCGCCAGCGCCACCGCGCACATCGCCGCGGCGATGACGAAGATCTCTCGGTACTCCTGAAGGAAAGCGGCGGCGACCAGCTCCTCGAGGTGCTTGACGCGCGCCCGCAGGTCGGGATCGTTCAGGACCGGCGTGCCCAGGATCTGGTGGAACCGATAGAGGCCGAACGCGGTGAGCCCCGACAGGCCGGCGAGCATTCCCATCGTGCGCGCGAGCACCACCAGGCTTGTGGCCAGACCGTGACTCTGGCCCCGCGTCAGCCCAAGGACGGCCGCGGTGAGCGGCGCGATGACGAGGCCGAAACCAAGTCCGCACGCGGCGAGCTCGAGATCTGCGATGCGCAGAGGTCCCGCTCGAAGTGACAGCTCGTCCGCGCGCCATCCCGCCATCAGCCCGAAGGCGATGGTGCAGAGTGCGACGCCCAGGACAGCGGTGGAGCGGCTGCCCGCGCGACCCGCGAGAAGGCCGCCGCCGACTGCGCCGACGGGCACGCCGAACAGGAACTGCGTGAGGAGGAGTCCGGAGTGGAGCTGGTCGAGGTTGAAGACGAGACGCCCAAGCAGCGGAACGTCGACGAGCGTCACGATCAACGCCCCACCGATCAGCAGGTTGGCCAGGACCGCACCGGCGAACGTGCGGCTGCGGAGCAGGTCGCGCGGGATCAGCGGATCGAGGGTCCGCACGTGGCGCCACGCATAGGCGGCGAGAGCTGCGATTGCAGCCACGCCCGCCGGCAAGATGAGCGCGTTGGTCGCGCGCTGGTTGGGGTCATCCGGATACAGCGCGAGCACGAGCAGCGCGCAGCCGGCCCCGAGGAGCGCGGCGCTCGGCCAGTCCACCGACGATGCGCCCGGCTGCATCGACGCCTGCTCTGTCTCAACGCGGCGACCCGCGACCCACAGCGCGACACCGCAGAGCGCGGCCAGCGGAAGGTTCAACCAGAACACGAACCGCCAGCCACCAAGTCCTGCGGCTGCGGTCGCGATGGTCGCTCCGTACAGCGGCCCGAAGACGCTGCCGGCCTCCTGCAGCGCCGCCACCGTGCCGAGGGCAAGCGTGCGAGCCCGATCCCGGTAGAGGTCGGCGGCGAGGGCCAGGGAAAGTGGTACGAGACCGCCACCGCCCAACCCCTGGATGAACCTGCCGGCGACCAACCACGGCAGCCCCGCAAAGCCCGACTGCCCCGAAGTTGCGGTGATCGCGGACCCTGCGGCGAATGCAGCCAGGCAGGCCAGGTACACCGGGACGCGGCCGCGGACGTCCGAGTACGCGCCGAGCAGCGGCATCGCCACGACATAGCCGGCAAGGAAACCGGTGACGATCGGCGTGGCCTGCTCGAGTCG
Source organism: Candidatus Limnocylindrales bacterium (assembly GCA_035473355.1). Classification (GTDB taxonomy): domain Bacteria; phylum Chloroflexota; class Dormibacteria; order Dormibacterales; family Dormibacteraceae; genus 40CM-4-65-16. The sequence continues at coordinate 12,407 of DATIOJ010000110.1, read as the reverse complement.
CTCGATGCTCAGGCCGATGTCGCCCATCATCGCGGGCAGCAGCGTCACGACCACATACGCGTCGAGCGCGGCGATGAAGAGCCCTGCTCCAGCCGAGGCGAGCAGGACGCGCCGATTCAACTAGGGAGTCGGCGTCGTGATCGAGACCGCCGCGTCAAAGCCGGTGATGTCCACCTCAACCGCAGCCGGCTTGCCGGCGTCGCCAAAGGCGCCGTCGAGAACTGCTTTTCGGATCAGGTGATCCGTCGCGTCGACCCAGACGTGCGCGCTCACTGGCCCGTTCGAGCTCAGCTGCGCGAGCAGCGCGCGAACCTGGTCGGGGCTGTAGCTCGTGGCCACCTGGTACGCGCTCTGCCCACCGACCTGGTCGGTCGAGACGTATCGGGGATTGGCGCCGGTGGGGATCATCGCCGGGAGCCCGGTCTTCGTGTCGAAGAGCTTGGCCATGTCCGGGAACGAGGCCGCGATTGCCGGTGGCGCCTCTTGAAGCGGAGTGAAGGGCAGTCGCACGTAGACGTGGCCCGACACGATCACGACCTCGAGCTGGATCGACACGTCCTGCTCTTTCACGGTGTACGTCGTATCGCTGTCGGCCGGCAGCCGAACCGCGGTCCGCGCGCTGACCAGCGCGAAGCCCTGGATGGTGACCGTGCCCTTGGTCATCTTCAGCGTCGCGCTTACGGTCTGCAGCCGGCCTAGCGCCGCCGCGCCGTCACGCAATGCCTTCGCCGCGTCAACGGACGGAGGCGACGATCCGCCGCCACACGCCATCAGAAGCACCAGTGCAGCGGCGGCGAAACCTCGCCTCACTCGCGCGCTCGCACGATCAGTCGCACCGGACGGTCGTAGAAGAGGTAGTCCCAGGCCCAGTTGACCAGCACCACCAGCCGGCTGCGGAAGCTGATCACGTTGACCAGGTGAACGCCGAGCCACGTGAGCCAGCCGAGAAAGCCCGACAGCCGGAGCCAGCTGATCTGCGCCACGGCGGAGTTGCGTCCGATCGTGGCCATGATGCCCGGATCCTTGTAGCGAAACGCGCGCGCCCCGCCGTTCCCCACCATGTCTGAGATCGACGCCGCGACGTGCCTGCCGGCCTGCATTGCGACCGGGATGAGCATGGGCAGCAGCGCCTCTCCATCCGATGCGCCCGCCAGGTCGCCGATGACGAAAACGACCGGGTGGCCCGGCACCTGCAGGGTGCCGTCGACCTTGATCCTCGACTGCTTCACGAGCTGCGCACCCGTCGCTCGACCGACGTCGGATGCTTTGACCCCGGCGGTCCATATCACGGTGCACGCAGGGATCTCGCGGCCGTCGTCGAGGCGCACCGAAGCGTCGGTCACGGCGGCGACCTTGGCGCCGAGCATCACCTCGATGCCCTTGCGCTGGAGCGACCGCCGCGCCGCCTCGCGCAGCTCCGGGACGAATGCACCGAGGACATAGGGCGCCGCTTCTATAAGCACCACCCGGACCTCGTTTATGTCGAGATCGCGGTAGTCCTTGCGGAGGACGAGGCGGATGAGCTCCGAGATGGCCCCCGACATCTCAACTCCGGTCGGCCCGCCTCCCACGACCGCGAAGCTGAGCAGCGCCCGCCGGCGATCGCGGTCGTCGGTCCACCTGGACTCTTCGAACTGAGCGAGGATCCGGTTCCGCAGCGCCAGGCCCTCGTCGAGCTCCTTCAGGCCCATCGTCTGCCGGGCCAGGTCGAGGTTGCCGAAATAGTCGCTCTGCGCGCCCGTGGCCAGGACGAGGTAGTCGTAGGGGATCGGGCCCCGGTCGGTCAGCAGGCGGCGGCCGGGGAGGTCCACCCCCGTGATGTTCGCCTGGCGAAAGTCGGCATTGTCCAGCGGTTGGATGAGCTGCCGGACCGGCCGCGCGATCTCACCTGGATCGAGTAGGGCTGAGGCGACCTGGTACAGCAGCGGCGTGAAGAGGTGGTAGTTGTTCCTGTCGACCAGGAGCACGTCGACCGGGGTGTGCTTGAGCGCTCTCGCGCAGGTGAGACCGCCGAAACCGGCGCCCGCGATGACGACCCGCGGGCGGCCGTGGGGAGCGGCGCTCATTCTGGTGGTCTGCGCTGTCCCTTTTGCGGCGGGTAGCGGCCGCGGCCGCCGCTGTGCTTACGGTTGGCCATCTTCTCCAGCGCGACCACTCCGCCGGTGGCCTCGAGGAGCGACTTCGGCAGCTTCTGCTTCTTCTTCACCACGGGCTCGAAAAGATCGCCCAGCTTGTCGATGCGCTTCAAGACCTGGTCCGAGTCGAACACCAGCAACGAAGGGTCCTTTGCTTTGAGGCATTTCTCGACCTCGTCCCAGGAAACAGGCGTTGAGACGGTCGGACGCGACCGCGCCCGCAGCGAGTAGACGTTGACGGTCGTCTTGTACTCGTCGTTCTGGCTCCAGTCGATCAGCACGCGGCCCGTGCGCAGCTCTTTCAACTGTTTGTGGACCACGAGGTCGGGGTGCTTCTCCTCGAAGTACTGCGCCAGGCCCTTGGAGACGACCTTGGTCTGGTTGTAGTCGACCTTCGAGTTGAGGGGGACGTAGAGCTGCAGGCCCTTGGACCCGGAGGTCTTGGCGCAGCATTCCAGGCCGTGGTCGGCGAACACGTCACGGAGCATCAAACCGATGCGGCAGCACTCGACGATCGTGGCCGGCGGTCCAGGATCCAGGTCGAACACCAGCGTGCGCGGCTCCGGCAGGTTGCTGCACAGCGAAAGCGACGTGTGCATCTCGAGCGTCGCGAGGTTGGCGAGCCACACCAGCGTCGGCAGGTCCTGCGCCAGGCAGTAGTACATGTCGCGGTTGTTACCGCCGCTCCAGACCTTCGCGGTCTCGACCCACTCGGGGCGGTGCTTCGGGCAATTCTTCTCGTAGAAAAACTCGCCGTCGACGCCGTTGGGGTAGCGCTTGAGAGTGAGAGGGTGGTCGCGCGTGTGCGGCAGCAGGATCGGCGCGATGCGGGTGTAGTAATCGATCACCTGCGCCTTGGTAAAGCCGGCTTCCGGGTACAGCACCTTCCCGAGGTTGGTCAGCTTGAGGGTGCGACCCTCGATCTGAACCTCGACCGAAGTCTCTTTAGCCACCTTCGCGCACCACGTCCTTCGCCAGTTTGTCGTTGCGGAAGCCCTTGAAGGCAGGCGCGCGCAGCTGGCCACCCCGGGTCCACTCGACGAACTCGATCTCGGCCACGATCTTCGGCTTGACGAAATGTGCCGCCCGCGCCGGGGCGCCGACTTCGAATGGGCTCCGGTCGGTCGCGAGCGGCTTCAGCTTCGCGTTGAGCTCGTCGAGGATCTTGTCCGTGAACCCGGTGCCCACCTTTCCCGCGTAGACGAACCTTCCTTTGTCGTCGCGATAGCCGACCAGGAGGGCGCCGGGATATCCACGTCGCTTGCCTTCCCCCTCCAGCCAGCCCCCGATGACGAATTCCTGGCGGTTGCGGTTCTTGATCTTGAGCCACGCCCCGCTGCGTCCCCCGGGCTCGTACCTGGAGTCGAGCTTCTTGGCCATGACGCCCTCGAGCCCCGCCTTCGCGCTCGCCTCTTTCATGGTGGCGCCGCCGCCCGTTTCGTAGGGCGGGGTCTGCCACGAGGCGCCGGTCAGCTTGAGCTGGCTCAGCGCCTTGCGCCGATCGACGTACGCCTGGTCCATGAGCGATCTCCCGTCGCGCCACATCAGGTCAAACACCATGTAGGTGACCGGGACGTCTTTCATCTTGCGCCGGATCTCGTTTTCCGCCGTCAGGCCCATCCGCTGCTGGATCTCTTCGAAGCTCGGCCGGCCTTTCTCGTCCAGGGCTACGATCTCGCCGTCGAGGATGACCTCAGCCGAACCGAGGGCGCGGCCCATGGGATGGATCTCGGGGTAGCGCGGCGTGATGTCCTCGCCAGTTCTGCTCTGGAGGCGTACCCGGCCGCCGTCGACAAAGGCGATGGCTCGAATGCCGTCCCACTTGAACTCGAAGCCCCACACGTCATCCGGCGTCGGGACCTTGTCCACGAGCTTGGCGAGCATCGGCTCGATCTTTGCCGGCATCCGCTTGCGGTCGGGATCCAGCGGCGGATCCATGCGGTGGATCATCCAGTTCTTTCCGCCGGTCTGAAACAGCACGTACCGGCCCTGGAGCCGTTTGCCGCGGAAGTCGACCATGACCTCGCGGTCGCTCCACTTCACGGGCTCGTACGTCCCTTCGTCCCAGATCTTGACCGTCCCGCCGCCGTACTCGCCCTTTGGGATCTCGCCCGCGAACTTGAAGTATTCGAGCGGATGGTCCTCGACGTGGACCGCGAGGTGGTTTTGCTTGGGGTCGGGCGGGATGCCCTTGGGCACCGCCCACGAGACACCTACCCCGTCCTTCTCCAGCCGCAGGTCCCAGTGCAGCGCCCGCGCGTGGTGCTCCTGGACGACAAACCGAGGCGCTCGAGTCGCCTTTTTCGGCACCCGAGCGCCCGGTTCAGGGGTCTTTTTGAAGTCCCTTTTGGCTTCGTATTCGGCGAGCTTTCTGGTCGCCACAAGGAAAAGGTTAGGCCACGGCCGCTTCCTGCTCCTGGACGGCGACTGCCATGCGGCGCGTGCGCACGAACGTCGTCGTGAGCGCCGCGATGATGAGCACCGCGATGGGCAGGAGCAGCGTCGGGTGCATGGCGTCGACGAAGGCGTGGGTGAAGACGGTGTGCGCGAGCGCCTGGACCTGCGCCGGCAGGTTGAGGCTCGCGCCGGTCTGGCCCGCCCCGACCTCGAAGCCGCTGTGAGCAGCGTTGCTGAACCCGGTCACGAACGGGCCCCGGTACTGCTCCGGCAGCTGACCTGACGCCGCGACCGCCTGGTCGTGGAGCGCGAGGGCCAGCCGGTTCTGCAGGAAGGCGCCGACGACGGCGCTGGCCAGCACGCCGCCGAGCTCCTGGATCGTGTTGATCACGCCTGACGCGACACCACCGAGGTGGGCCGGCAGGTCGCGCGTGGCAATGCTGAAGACGGGTGTCCAGATGAAGCCCATCCCCAGCCCGCTGGCGATCAGCCCGGGCACGAAGTCCCACCGTCCAGAGTTGGCGTGAGCGGCCCAGTCGATGTAGCCGCTGCCGGCCGCGAGCAGGACGAGGCCTGGGATGAGGAAGTATTTGCCGTTGACCTTCTGGCTAAGGCTTGCTGCGAGGCCAGAGGCGAACATGGTGGTCAGCGGCTGCACCGCCAGCGTGATCCCGGCGTCGATGGCGCTCAGGCCGAGCACCGACTGCATGTAGATCGTGAGCGGCAGGTAGAGGCCGAGGATCGCAAACCCCATCGAGGCCATCACGATCGTCATGAGCGAGAAGTTGCGGTCGCGAAACACCGCGAACGACAGCAGGGGCTCGGCGCCCTGCCGCCGGGCCTGGTAGTAGAAAAAGAGGACGAGCAAGACCAGGCCCGCGGCGATGATCTCGGGGATGGTGGCGATCCCGGTCACGACGCCCCAGTCGTAGCGCTGGCCTTCGATCAGTCCGAAGATGACGCCGAGCAGGCCGACCGTGGCCAGGAGCACGCCGAGCACGTCGAGGCGGTGGGGCCGCCCGGGGCGCAGGTCAGGGATGAGCAGCATGGCGAGCGCGAGCGTGATCGCGCCAACGGGCAGGTTCACGGTGAAGATCGAGCGCCAGCCGAAATGTGTGACCAGGAAACCGCCGACGGTCGGCCCCGCGATGATCGCGAGGCCCGCGATCGTCCCGTAGATGGCGAACACGCCCCCGCGCTTTTCGGCTGGGAACAACGAGAGCATCAAAGGAAGGCCCTGCGGAGCGAGCACCGCCGCTCCGAGGCCCTGCAGCGCGCGCGAGACGATCAGCTGCGTGGGATCCTGCGCCAGGGCGCTGAAGCCGGAGGCGATCGTGAAGATGATCACGCCGATGGCAAAGAGGTTGCGGGGCCCGTATATGTCGCCGAGCCGGGCCGACGTGATGAGGAGGACGGCGTAGAGCAGGCTGTAGGCGTTGAGCACCCACAGCACCTGGTCGAGGCTCGCGTGCAAACCGTCGAGGATCGACGGGATGGCGATGTTGACGATCGTCAGATCGAGCAGGGTCATAAACAGGCCGAGGGCCAGCACGCCCAGCGCGGCCATCGGATGATTGCGAATGCCTTTCACTTTCCCTTCTCCTTCTCGAGGCGCATCTCGAGGCCAATGCCTTCGGTCTTGATCTGGCATGAAATGAATGGACTTTGGTTCGCGAGGCGCTCGAACTGGGCCGGCGCGTATGCGCGCCGCTTCAGCATCTCGAAGGTCGCTTTCGTGGTGAATGAGTTGAGCCGCCCGAGGTGCATGCCCGCCACCTCGCGCTCGATGTCAGCGTGGGTCGCCTCCCGGCTCATGTCCTGGATGACGGCCGTTCCGCCGGCGCGAAGGACGCGGTGCATCTCGAACAGCGCGCTGCGCGGCAGCGTGAAGTTCTTGAACGCGGCCTGGCACACGATCAGGTCGAAAGAGCCGCTCTCGAACGGCATGTGGGCGACGTCGCCCTGGCGGAACTCCACGGTCACGCCGGCCCGGCGCGCGTTTTCGCTCGCGATCTCGACGAACGTGTGGCTGATGTCGAGCCCGGTCACGTGAAAACGCCCGGGGCGAGCGATCTCGATCGCCAGGTACCCAGGACCGGGTGCAACCTCCAGCACCAGCGCGCCGTCGGGGAGCCCGGCGGTGAGGTCGGAGGCCTGGTTGCGATATGCGTCGATCTGGCTCTGCGAGCCTCTGACGCGGGCGTACCACCTGGCGATCCGGCCCTCCATCTCGGGACCCTTGAACCGCCAGCGTCTCGTTTCGGTCATCTGCATCTCCCTCTCTCCTTATCTAACGTTGTTAGTGGTGGTTTGGCGCTACAATACCCTAACAGCGTTAGGAATGCAAGTGGCACTACAGCAATTAGAGGAGAATCAGTCGATTGAGCCCTGAGGAAGAGAAACCAAGAGGCCTGACTCGAGAGCGGCTCGTTGAGGCTGCGCTGGCGCTGATCCACGACGACGGACTGGACGGCCTGTCCATGCGGGCCCTCGCCGACCGGCTGGACGTCAAGGCGGCGTCCCTCTACTGGCACGTGCGCGACCGGCGGGAGCTGCTCGAGCTGCTGGCGGAGTCGATCCTGGACGGCGTCCGGCGCCCGCGTCAGCGGGCTTCGTGGCGGGAGACCGTCATCGCGATCGCCGCGGCCCTTCGGGCCCAGGTGTCGGCCCAGAATGACGCCGACCGCGTCCTGCTCGAGGTCGTCGACGCTGTCGAGCGCAGCGACACTTTCGGCGACCTCAGGACGCAGCTCATCGGGGCGGGCCTGCAGCTCACTGAGGCCGGCGACGTCGCGCTGATGGTCATGGCCTACGTGATCTCAGGTCGGATGGCAGCGGAGGAACCCGCCGCCGTGGAAGCCTCCGGCGAGCCTGCATCCGTTGCCATCGACAGCGGATCGCGCGGCGTCATCCTGCGGGCGGGTGATGCTGACATGCAGACGCTGATCCGCGTGCCGCACGACCAGGCGGCTGCTGCTCCGGCGGTCGTGCACGGCGAGCAGGTTGTGGTGCGGCGCCTGCGTGGCGTCGGGCGGGGCGAGATCGAGCTCAACCCGCGCCGTCCATGGCGCTTCAAGATCCAGGCCCCGACCTGGAACACGGTGCTCGACGTCGGCGGCCTCGACGTGCGCGAGATCTGGATCGACAGCGGGGCCGCCAACGTGGAATGCTTCCTGCCCTTACCGCGTGGTGTGGTTCCGATCCATGTTTCGAGCGGGGTCGTCAACATCTCGATGCACAGGCCACCCACCGCCGCGGTCGTCGCGCTTGCGCATACGGGCGCGGTGAGGTTGAAGCTCGACCAGTTTTCGACCAAGGTCGCTGTGTTCGACGTGCACTGGCAGAGCGGCGACAGCGCCATCGGGGCGCGCGATCGTTACGAGCTCGAGGTGAGCGGCGGGGTCGTCGACTTCAAGCTGGACACGTACACGCCCAAGGTCCAGCGCGTCGACGCGACACCTGCGGCGCCGCAGGTGAAGGGTGAGCCCGCCTCGGCGCTGGAGATCCTCCTCGACGGCGTCGAGGCGCGCGTGAAGTCGCGATAGACTCGCGAAGATGACGGGCTCGCGTCGACGTGTGCCCGCCGTGTTGGTGCCGCTGGCTTTGATCGTTGTGCTCGGCGTCGCCGGCGCGGTCGTTTCGGCGAAGGGCGGACAACTCGACTCAGCGCTCGGCGGCTGGACGCCCGACGGAGCCGCCACGGACACGTTCTGGGACTCGCCCATGATCGACGTGCCTGGCCTGTCGCTGTTCTCCGTCCACTGCCATGGCTATGCGCGCCTCGACTTTCAGGCCGGCGCCACCGGCCCCAACCACAACAATCCCTGCTACGCCGCAATGGGGATGTACGAGGGCCCAGGTGGACAGGAGGAGACCCTCTACGTGCTGCCTGGTGGCGGCAAAGCGATCTACCGCAGCAGCGTCAACTGGGGCCCCTGGACGTACTTCATCGGGGATATGACCAACGGGCCACCGCCCGGAGGCGGGAGCGGCTAGCCCCGACGCCTCATCAGGCTGAGCCTTACGCGCGTTCGAGGAGCGTTGCTTGCCGCGAAAAGGATGTGCCGGGTCGTCGGACCCGGCACTTCCCACGATGTGACTCCAAGGTCAGCTAACCAGGCCCTCCTCGTCCGATTCCCTGTCGCGGCAGTCAGGCGCGCCTGGGAGCTCGATTCTTGGTGCACGCCCGGCCGGCACCACGACGGCGGCGAAGTTTTGCGCCGGGGACGTAGAGGAGGCGTTCGCGACCAGCATCGGCGTCAGAGGTGGCTCGACGAACGATTGGCCGGCCGAAAACTGTCGTGCGGCCTCACAACCGACGGTGACCACCACGGCTCCGGTCGCGACCGCGACCACGACCAGTCCGGGATGCTCGTGCCAGCCTGAGCTTCCACCGGGAGAGATGTCGACCTGCTGCACGTAGACATCGGTCGCGTGTTTAGTTGAGAACTGCACCCCGAGCGCTTCGATCTCGGTGGGCTGGGACAACGTGCCCTTGGCCAGAATCTTGGCGGTAAAGCCGACCGGCGGTGTGGCCGTGACCGCATTGCTGCTGAGGAAAACCACACCGACGGCGACCGCGAGAACCACGAATACCTTTGTCTTCACTTCAACTCTCCTGGGGTTGATGGCGGAACATGGAACGGCTCCGATCCGTTGGATGGAGGCCACCAACGTAGGCGCCGACCAGGAGGCCGCCACTGGGGGAACTACCGGGTGCGGTACCTGTTTTTCAGTCCTCGAGCAGGGCTTCCGCGATGGCTTCGTCGACACTCATCGCATAACCGGCGGCTTCAATCGTCGCTGCCTGCGGGCCGAGCTGAAGTCGGGTCGTGCGCAGGCGCTCTTCCAGCTCGACGGTTCCGATGAATCGAGGCACGTCGCCGGCATGATCACGTAGGGCTCGTGCGCTGCCCGCCAGGCGGAGCACTCGAACGGGGTCTGCGGAGCGACGCGCGAATGCGTCCAACACATCGGCCAGGCCGGAGCCGTCCGCCAGGCGGTGCACGATGTCCAACGCTTCCGCCAGGTAGACCCGGGCTGACTTCCGATCGCCCTCGTCGATCGCGAGCTGCGCGAGCCCGAGCAGGGACCTTGAGGTTCCCCACTCGTGGCCAGCCTGCCGCCGCAGGGCTAGCCCTTCCTCAAACACTGCGCGGGCCGCGGCCGCCTGGCCGTCCGCGCGCAGTTGCAGGCCGCGGCTGGACAGCACAAGAGCCAGCACGCTTGAGTCCTGAGACCGACGAGCGGATTCGAGCGCCTCTGACAGCAGGCCACTCGCCGCAGCCTGGTCGTCCGAAGCAAAAGCCAGGTTGTTGAGGGCGCGGGCGAGCTGGCTCCAATCCTCGAGCTGCCTGAAAATGTCGATTGCCTCGCGGTTGTAACGGCGACTGGCTTCTGCGTCGCCCTGTCGCTCCGCCATGATTGCCAGCGCCCAGAGCGCGTCGCCCCGTTCTTGGCCGCGGTCAGTGGACCTCTCGACTGCCGGTCCCAGCCAAGTGCGCCCCTCAACCGTCGAGCCGCGCGTCAGCCAGAAGCTAGACATGGAGTTCGCCAGCCGGAGGTGACCGTCAGGTTCGTTCGCGCGGCTCCATTCGAGTGCGGCTCGGATGTTGGCTATCTCCTCTTCCAACTGGTCCAGGGCGTCGGCCTGCGGATGGCTGGAGGGCCGCCCGACGAGGGATCTCGCCCAGTTGACGTAGAACTCGAAATGGAGACGATGGGCTCGCTCACCCTCGCCCGTCTCGACCAGGCGCTCCGCGGCGTACTGCCGGAGCGTTTCGATCAGCCGGTACCGCGTCCGCTGGTCGGCGCCGGCGAGCGGTGAGAGCAGGGACTTGTCGGCGAGGCCCAGTACGAGGTCTCCGACACCGCTCAGCCCGTCGCCGCATACGGCCGCGGCGGCCTCCAGCCGAAAGCCGCCCACGAACACAGCCAGTCGCGCAAAGAGCAGCCGCTCTTCGACCGCCAGCAGCTCGTGACTCCAGTCGATAGTCGCCCTGAGGGATCGTTGCCGGCGGTCCGCCGTTCGGATACCGGACGTCAAAAGGTCAAGGCTGCGGCTCAGCCCTGCCGCGAGGTCCTCGGCCGACAACACGGAAACTCTCGCGGCGGCCAGCTCAACCGCCAGCGGGAGTCCATCCAGGTCCCGACAAATAGCAGCTACAGCGGGCGTGGATTCGAAGCCAGGAGCCGACTGGGCCGCCCGTTCGCAGAAGAGCCTCTCCGCCTCGGCCAGTGGGGGGATCCGGTAGACAACCTCCGATGCCGCGCGCAGCGATTGTCGAGTGGTGGCGATGATGCTCACCTGGGCGCATTCGCGCAGGAGCGTCTCCGCTGCCACCGCCGCAGCGTCGAGGACGTGCTCACAGTTGTCCAGCACGATCAGTGCTCGACGCGTTTGAAACGCCGATGCAACGGTCTCCAGCAGGCTCTCCCCCGGCCGCTCCGCGACCTTCAGGCTGGACGCAAGGACCGTCGGCAGCTGAGCGCCATCTCGGATTGTGCCCAGCTCAGTCAGCCAGCACCCGTCACGAAAGCGCCCGGCGACCCGGGCGGCGACCTGCAAAGCGAGCCTGGTTTTCCCGATCCCAGGCGGTCCGGTAAGACTAAGCAGGCGGTTTTCGGCCAGGAGCTGCTGTACCTGCGCGATCTCACGCTCGCGGCCGACGAAGCTGGTCAGCTGCACAGGAAGGTTGCCCGCCACGTCCGATCCCGGAGCTTGTTGCTCGTGGAACCAACCCGCTATCTGCACTCGAGACCGAAAGCCGAGCTTGTTCCGAATCTGCTCGACGTGGTATTCCGCCGTGCGCTCAGCGATGAACAGCCGGTCGCTGATCTGCCGGTTGCTCAAGCCCTCGGCGACCAGTGCCGCAACCTCTCGCTCGCGACGGCTCAAAGTGATCGTTGCCACGTCCCCCTGACCCGATTCGCAGGATAGCCTTTTAACAGATAGGTGCCGTTGGGTTCACTCAGTGACTGGTGCGGACCTTGACTTCGCGTGACCGCGGCGTGCGCGGGCCCGTTGCTTGTGATGCGACTGATGGACCGGGGCGGCGTCCTGGAAAGGTTTGGCTCTTTGGCGTCATGCCTGGCCATTGCCGCCCTGGTTGGATGCGGACACTCACCTCAGCTGGCGGGAATTGCTGCGTCCGGAGCGAGAACTTCCGCGACGCCGACGGTCTCTCTGCCTGCGGCGTCGACGCAGACGGCCGGCGTGTTCGGCAAGTGCCGGCTTCCGGTGATGATTCCCCACACCCGCACCCAGGCCGACCCACGGGCCGGCTGGTTGGACGTGCCAGCCGGGACGTACTCGCCCGATCCGTCTAGCGACCTGGCCGGAGCAACGATGGTTGCCTGGGACGGTGGGGTTGGGAAGTGGGTCCCGACGGAACCCTCTTACATCTCACCGGATGGCCTCGACTACGTCGCTGAAAATGTCCCGGACATCGAGATCGTCGATGCGCGCACGGGGGACATCGTGCATCGCACGTCGGCCGGATTCGCTAATCGCGTCGTCGCGTATACGAGAACGGCCGTATACCTCGACTCGAATGGCGAGTATCGCAGCCGGGGCTCTGGAAGGTGGACACGGCCTCTGGACAGCTGACGCAGATCTCCGCAGCGAAGGTTGCTTGGAGTGTTGCTGATGACACGGCTGCGTGGGGAACCTCCACGACCCCGGACAACATCGTCACAGTCAAACGCCTGGACCTCTCGACTGGAGTTGTGACGGATGTCTACAAACCTGCGGACGCGACCGTCCTCGTGGAGGGCTTCGCCGGATCCGGCGTTCTCGTGGCGATGTGGACACCTGGCAGCAACCGGGGCCTATCCGTCGTAGTGATCCATCAAGATGCCTCAGTCGTGCCGGTT
>DATIOJ010000109.1:0-10385 GCA_035473355.1 Candidatus Limnocylindrales bacterium | reverse complement strand
ATGGTCTGCGGACCGGCGTCATAACCAGCGGCCGCCAGCTCACATCGAAGCTTGACGATCAGGTCCTGGACCTTGGCGTCGACCTGGTGGGAGCACGACTTGGGTCGCCGGGAGCGCGGCTCTAAGGACGCGTATCCGCCTTCCCTAAATCTTCTGAGGAGTTTGAAGACCCATCGCTCCGAGATGCCATGGTCGCGCGCGATCTGGGTCGGGCTGCGGTGTTCCAAGACAACTGCGTCGACGATGTAGCGACCGAGGCCGGACATGGGCCACCTCCCAACTTGGTGGCCTGAACTATGTCTTGCGACATGGCTGAACTATGTGCTGAACTCACACACCTCCCCCTCCGCCACGAAATATCTAATTCAGGGCGTGTCAGTGGATCCTGGCGTTCATCCGATTGACCGCCTGCGTCGCCTCAGACGCCGATAGGTTGTCCGCGTACACCACAGCGTCAAAGCTCTTGTTCTGCCAGAAGGCGACGTAGGTCGGGACACCCCGAGCAGCAATGGTGGCCACCGCCGAGTTCTCACCGAAACCAGTGCTCGGGCCCCTCGTCTCCTTGCCGCCCGCGGCTGAGAATCGATCGGCGAAGTCTGGGGCCACCGGGAACGTGGTGGCGCCAGATTTGAAACTCGCTGCCGCTTTGGATGAGCTCTTGAAGTTGATTACAGCCGTGTATACGAGGCGGCCCTTCGGTGGCGCGGATCCGAGGAGCAGCGGGCATTCGGGCGTGCTGTCGGCGTAGAGGGAAAGCCAACCCTGGGTCGCGCCGGCGGCTTGCAAGTCCGACCAGGCCGGAAAACCGGTGGGGAGCATTTCCGGCTCCCCGTGCAGCATGAGGACCGCCCAAACATCGCTCTGGGGGCACTTCTGGACCCCGGGAACATCACCGGGCTGCAGCACCACACCCTGGGCGGTAACGGCCGGCGGCGTTGGGTGCGATCCCACGCCAGGTCCGGGCACGCAAGAGTCGAGCAGCAACGCGAGTGCGACCGCGGCAAGGATCACGCTCCGCTGTTTCCCGTTCACGAGGACTCGGAACGCAATTTAGCGGACCAGGCACAGGCACCGGCAGCCGCCAATGCGGCTGACGCTGCCCCGGCGATAACCAACCGCCGGGCCGCCCGTTAATTCATCCAACGGATCAACCAGGAGGTGGACGCCGGCTTCATTTCGAGCGATGCCAGCTCGCGCTCAGCAGGGGGTCTCACGTCCATCCGTGATTAATGGAGTCCCACCCAATGATTGTTCGGCGCCTTGTCCTTTTGATTTCGATCGTCTTCACCGGATCCCTCGCTCTCGCCGCGGCCGCCGCAGCCGCGGGCGGAGGAGGCGGGCTGACACCAGGCCAGTACACCTTCACGGATTTCAGCGCGAGCGCTGACTTTGGCGGCAAAGGTGGGCCGCCGGTTACGTCTTACAGCATCTTCGTCAACCGCGGTCTCAACTCCTTCCATTCGGAGGACAACCAGGGATCGGACCGGGGCACCGTCATGCTCAGCACGATGGTTCAGTTCACCCAGATCGACCCCAGCGGCGTTTCAACCTTCGGCTGCTTCATCATCCCCGACGGTGACTTTGTCGTCGCCGGCAATCTCAAGTCCGCGTCACTTCACACCACCCTCGTGACCCCCAACTGCCCCGGGATCGGCGGCGCGCCGGTCGGCGGAGCTCCCCAGGTCGGACCGAAGCCGGCCGGAGGTGGGGGTTTGGCGCTGCCCATCAGGATCGACATAACCTGGACCGCCCCGGGCGTGATCGCAACGTCGCACGATCGGTTCAACTTCAGCTGTCTCGACCGTTCGGAGAACGGAACCAGCACGTTCCGCGACTCTCTCGGCGGAAGCGCGTCGGGATCGATTGGCACGACCACCGGTCTCTTCTCTCAGGGAGGGGACATCAGCTCGCAGAACGGCACCCTCGAGGTCGAGGGCAACGTCATTCCGCCCTGCTTCGGCAAGTAGATCACTCGACCGGCGCGGCTGACTGCCGCGCCGGCCCAACCTGCTTAGCGGCGCGATAATCGTCCCAAGACCCGGGAAAATTGGAGGGTGGCGGGGGCTGGATCAGGGTCTGAGGAGCTCGAACACGGACGCGTGCTCGAGAACTTCGTTGACGTGGCGGGAAGGCTGATCAGCATCCCGGTCCAGCGCAAGAAGAGGCTGGCCGTTCTGCGCTGGCTCGTCGAGGACTTCCAGCCGGGGCGCCTCTACGAGGAGTCCGAGGTCAATCGCATAGTCGCCCGCAGGCATCCCGACTTCGCGGCACTTCGCCGCTACCTGGTCGACGAGGAGCTGATGCAGCGCCGGCGCGGAGTTTACTGGCGGACGGGCAGCGTGCCCAACGTCGGCTGGGACCCACCTACGTGGCCGGATTCGAGCGACCACTGAACGCCATACTCCGTGTGGCCGCGATCGTCATGGCGTCCACCGCGGCCGTGACGGTGGTCATCGCCGGCATGCTGACTCCGGGCTACGACCCGGTGGCCCGCACAATCAGCCGGCTCGCGTCGCCTGGCATGCCGTATGCCGGCGCCGTGGGTCTTGCGATCGTGCTGGTCGCGCTCAGCTGCATCGCGCTGGCCGCGGCACTGACCTACCAGTCGATCCGTCTCCGCGCGGCGCTTGTCGTCGCCGCTGGCGCGCTCTTGGTCGCGGCCGCCATTCACCTCGACCCGGCGTCTGCGACAGCAACCGCGATCCATCGACTGGCCTCGGCGGTGGCGGCGCTGTCGCTTGCCGTGTCGCCCGCCTTGATGAGGCGGCCCTACCCGCGCTTTTCGGTGATCGTCGGAGCGATCGAGGCGGCGTTGCTGGTGGCCGCGCCATTTCTGCTCGCGACGCCCTTCAACGCGTGGGGTGCGTGGGAGCGCGCGCTGCTCGCCCTCGCCCTGGCCTGGCTGGTCGTCGTGGCCGCGACGATGCGATCGGCGGAAGACACGGTCAGCGCGACGAGCGCAGCTCTCAGCAGCACCGGCTCATAAACCCCGGTCAGCAGGGTGACCAGCCCGAAGCCGTAGAGCGTCGCTCCGGCGATCCTGGCCAAGACCTGGCGCGTCCGACCGCGAACCAGAAGGGATGTTGCGTAAACGGCGCCGGTGACGGCGAGCCACCAGGCGTTGTCCACAACGATCTGCGGATGGAGCAGCTCGAGCGCGCATGCACCGCAGATCAGGACCAGGCCGTCGGCGATTGAGTCGAGGCGGGCGCCAGACCGGGACACCGTCGAGCGCCGCCTCGCGAGATAGCCGTCCAGAACGTCGGTCGCGCCGGCGAGGATCAGCACCGCGAGCACGGCCCGACCGCTGCCGGCAGCAGCCATCGCGATCATCACCGGCCCGAGCGCGATCCGTGCCGCGGTCAGCGCGTTCGCCACGGGGCGCCAGTATGAAGACCTGGAGCCGCGTTACTCGGGACGGCGCCGGGTCGTTGTGTGGGCAATGCGAAACGTTTTCGTTCCAGTCGGTTTGATCCTCACAGCCGCCGTCGCGATTGCGGCGGTCGTGGTGGTCGCCAACCGGCCGAGCTTCATAGTGACGAGCCCGGCTGCGAACACCTCATCAACCGGCGGGATTCTGACCAACGGAGTCGCCATCGTTTCGAAGAAGCCGGACCTGGCGGTCGTCGGCACAGGAATCCAGGCGGACGGTTCGACCGCATCCGCCGCGCAGGCTGACCTGGCGAACAAGGCCGCCAAGCTCATCGCGCGGATCAAGGCGCTGCCGGTCGCGGACAGCGACCTCAACACCACCGGCTACTGGATCGGTCCTGTGTATTCGCCGCAGGGTCAGACCATCACCGGCTTTCGCGCTCAGGAGCAGCTTCAGATCAAGTGGCACAACGTCGACACGGTCGGCAAAGCCCTCGACGCGATCGTGCAGGAAGGCGGTGCGACGAACATCTCGATCAGCTTCACGCTCAACGACCCCAAGCCGGCGGAGGCCGAAGCTCGCTCCCTCGCCATCGGCGATGCCCGGGCCAAGGCCGCCGCGATGGCGACGGCCGCCGGCGTGAGGCTGGGCCAGGTCACCCGCGTCAGTGACCAGGCGGTGAGCAGCCGTCCCCCCGTCTTCGACTACGCCTCGGCCGGCGCAGCGACCGCCCCGACCCAGGTTCCGGTCGGTCAGCTGGACGTGCAGGTCACCGTCGAGGTGGACTTCGCCATCGCCTAGCGGCCAGACAACGGTGCACGTCGCCGCTTCGCTCGTGATCAGGCTGGCCCGGTTTTCGCGCCGGTGACTTATCGTCCGCGGAAGCATGATGCTCAAGATCTATCCCGACCGGCGCTGGCCGGCATTTCTGCGCGTTATTGCCGACACGACGACGCTTGTCTGGACTGTGGCCTGGGCGTACCTCGGCTTCCTCATCTACCAGACGGTGATGGGGCTCGAGGTGATCGCCGACGGGATCAAGAACACCGGCCTGACCTTCAACGAATGGATCGACGCGTTTCGCAAGGCCGTGCCCGGCGGCATTCCGATCCTGACCAAGTTCCTTCAGGACACCGCCGACACGCTGCGCCACTACTCAGGGGAGCCACTCGTGACCGCGGGGCAAAACATCCACGACGCGATCCTTCGGGTCGCGATCGTGCTGGCGCTGCTGGTTGCGCTGCCGCCGATTCTGCTGGTTCTGGTGCCCTATGGGGGATGGCGCTGGCGCGATATGCGCGAAACGGGCGCTGCCCTCGCCTTCGTCCGCATCGCCTCGCTGACCGGACGCGCTGACGCGGCTCGCGCGGTGCTGGCATATCGCGCGGTTTCGACACTGCCGTTTCGGCAGCTGATGCGTGCGTCGCCAGACCCGGTCGGCGACCTGGTCGAGCATCGCTACGAGCGCCTGGCCAGCGCGATGCTGCGTCGGGCGGGGATCGATCCGACCCGGCTGGCGCCGCCTGACCTTCCGGAGCTGCCGCCGCACCGCGGGGGGTGAGCTCGGCTTGCGTATCTTTGTTGGCCATGTGCCGAAGCATCAAGACACTGCGTCATGCCGACGTCGTCGCCACCGATGAGGAGATCCGCGCCGCCGCGCGCCAGTTCGTCCGCAAGGTGAGCGGGTTTGCCAGGCCGTCCTCGCGACACGAGGCGGCGTTCGAGGAGGCGGTGGACGAAATCGCGCTCGTGTCCCAGCGCCTGCTGTCGAACATCGCCTTGAACCTGGCCGGGGCGGGGGCGGGACACCGGTCTTAACAGGCGGGGGGTTGACAGCCTCCGTACGCTGAGTTGAGGTTGGCCGGTGGGGGAGGGCCCGGAACCGAAGGGAGGGCACCCCGCGTGGGGTGTGCCCGCTAGAGCTGGCAGCCCCGGCAGAAGTTGAGCGGCTCCCTGTTCGACCCGAGCTGGCTGATCCGATGCCCGCACCGTGGACACGTCTTTCCGCCCTTCATGTGTACGGCCATGAACGACCGATCCTGCTTCGGCTCTTCGTAGTTCGGGTTGGCCAGGATCGCATCCACCGCCCGCCCCAGAACCAGCGGAATCGCACGAAACAGCGCCTCCTCCTCGTCGGGCTTCAAGGAGGCCCGCCGCCGCAGCGGAAGCAGCTTCGCCTCCCACAGGATCTCGTCGGAGTAGGCGTTGCCGATTCCCGCCAGAAACTCCTGGTTCCGCAGCAGGTCCTTCAGCTCGTCGCGAAACCGGCGCAGCCGCTTGCGAAACACCTCCAGGCCCATCGACTCGACCGAGTCGGCCTCCGGTCCCTGGAGGTCCCACGCCGGCACCTCTCGGGAGCAATCCGCGGCCCAGTAGATGCGGCCCATGTCGCGAAAGTCGAGGTAGCGCAGCTCGGCCTTGCCCTCCACCCGCAGCGTGAACACCTCCGTGGCCGGCACCGGGTCATCCGAGCCGGCGACCTGGAACCGCCCGCCCAGCATCGGGTTGATCACCAGCCAGCGCGGCGAGCCGCCGCCGCCGAGCTCAGTCTCGAAGACAAGATGCTTGCCTTTCCTGGTCAACGAGAGGATGCGCCGAGCGGGCAGCTCGAGTGCAAAATTGTCCGGCGGGTAGCGCAGAAGGTGCGCCTTTTTCGGGTTGACGGTGGCGGCGGTGATCAGCTTGCCCTCCACTCGGGGGGCGATGCGAATCCGCAGGGCCTCCAGCTCCGGCAACTCAGGCATGCGGCCAAAAATACGGCAGAAAAAAGACCTGAAAATCTGTTTGGTGCCGGAAGGCGATTGGCATAACTCTTGAGATGAGACTCGAGAGGTTCACGGAAAAGGCCCAGGAGGCCCTTCAGCAGGCCGCGGATCTGGCGCGCCAGAGTGGCAACCAGGCCGTAGAGCCCGAGCATCTGCTGCTCGCCCTTATCAGCCAGGACCAGGGGGTCGCGCAAACGCTCCTCGAGCGAGCGGGCGCGTCCGTTCAGGCGCTTCAACCTGCGCTGGTCTCGGCGATCGAACGATTCCCCAAGGTCAGCGGCGCCTCTCAGCCCTACCTGAGCGAGACGCTGAGCAAGAACCTCGACCAGGCCGAGCGCGAGGCTGAGCGGCTCAAGGACGAGTACATCTCGACCGAGCACCTCCTCCTTGCGCTGACCGACCTGAAGATCCTCAAAGACGCGGGCGCCACTCACGAAAAACTCCTGAGCGCGCTGCGCCAGGTGCGTGGCAACCAGCGCGTCACCGACCAGAACCCCGAGTCCAAGTACCAGGCTCTCGAGAAGTACGGCCGTGACCTGACCAAGCTGGCCAGAGAGGGCAAGCTCGACCCGGTCATCGGCCGCGACGAGGAGATTCGGCGCGTGATCCAGGTCCTGTCCCGCCGGACCAAGAACAACCCCGTCCTTATCGGCGAGCCGGGGGTTGGTAAGACCGCCATCGCCGAAGGCCTCGCCCAGCGGATCGCGCAGGGTGACGTGCCCGAGGGGCTCAAAGGCAAGCGCGTCATCGCGCTCGACCTGGGCGCACTTGTCGCGGGGACCAAGTTCCGAGGCGAGTTCGAAGATCGACTCAAGGCAGTCCTGAAGGAAATCGAAAGCTCGAACGGGCAGGTGGTCCTGTTCATCGACGAGCTGCACACCCTCGTCGGCGCGGGCGCAGCGGAGGGAGCCATCGACGCCGCCAACCTGCTCAAGCCGGCGCTCGCCCGCGGCGAGCTGCGCGCCATCGGGGCGACCACGCTGGACGAATACCGCAAGCACATCGAGAAAGACGCTGCGCTGGAGCGCCGTTTCCAGCCTGTGCTCGTCGACCAGCCTTCGGTTGAGGACACGATCAGCATCCTGCGCGGCCTCCGCGAGAAGTACGAGGTTCACCACGGTGTCCGCATCAAGGACGCGGCGATCGTGGCGGCCGCCGTGCTCTCGAACCGCTACATCACAGATCGCTTTCTCCCCGACAAAGCAATCGATCTCATCGACGAGGCGGCGGCCCGCCTACGCACCGAGATCGACTCCATGCCGGCCGAGCTCGATGAGATCGAGCGGCAGATCCGACAGCTCGAGATCGAGCGGGAGGCGCTGAAGAAGGAAACCGACCGCCCGTCGAAAGACCGGCTGGCCGCGATCGAAAAACAGCTCGCAGAGCTGGCTGAGAGTCGCACCGCCCTCCGCTCGCGGTGGACCCAGGAGAAGGAGATCATCGCCAAGATCCGCGCCCTCAAGGCGAAACTCGAGGAGGTTCGTGCCGACTCCGAGCGAGCCGAGCGCGCCGCCGATTTCGCCAAGGCCGCCGAGCTTCGCTACGGCAAGGTGGTCGAGATCGAGAAGCAGCTGGGCGAGCTCAACAACCGTCTGGCGCAGCTGCAGGGCGACCACCCTCTGCTCAAGGAAGAGGTCAGCGAAGAGGACATCGCGGAGATCGTCGCCAAGTGGACTGGCATCCCGGTGTCCAGGTTGATGGAGGGCGAAGTAGCCAAGCTCATCCGGATGGAAGAGCGCCTGCACGACCGCGTGATCGGACAGGACGAGGCCGTCACAGCCGTCGCCAACGCGGTGCGCCGCTCGCGGTCCGGGCTTGCCGACCCCAACCGTCCGGTCGGCTCATTCATCTTTCTCGGTCCCACGGGAGTCGGCAAGACCGAGCTGGCGCGTGCTCTGGCGGAGTTTCTCTTCGACGATGAGCAGGCGCTGATCCGGCTCGACATGTCGGAGTACCAGGAAAAGCACACGGTCGCCCGCCTAGTCGGCGCCCCGCCCGGCTACGTCGGCTACGACGAGGGGGGACAGCTTACCGAAGCGGTGCGGCGCCGCCCTTACTCGGTCGTGCTCTTCGACGAGATCGAGAAGGCGCACCCCGACGTGTTCAACGTCTTGCTGCAGATCCTCGATGACGGTAGGCTCACCGACGGCCAGGGCCGCACGGTCGACTTCCGCAACACCGTGCTGATCATGACCTCCAACCTGGGAGGCCAGCTGATCCAGGAGATGGCGAACCGGTCATTCGACGAAGTGCGCGACGCTGTGCTGACGGTGCTGCGCGACCACTTCCGGCCAGAGTTTCTGAACCGCGTCGACGAGATCATCGTCTTCAAGGCCCTGACAGAGGACCAGCTCGGCGCGATCGTCGACATCCAGCTGGCCCGTCTGCGCAAGAGGCTGGACGAGCGCAAGATCGCGCTGGTCGTTTCCGATGCGGCGAAGCGCTTGATCGTCGAGCACGGTTGGGATCCCGTCTACGGTGCGCGCCCGCTCAAGCGTGCGATCCAGCGAATGATCCAGGACCCGCTGGCGATGCAGCTGCTCGAAGGCAAGTTCAGTGACGGAGACATCATCGAGGTCGGCGCCAAGGGCGGTCGGCTGACGTTCACGCGGGCGAGCGCGCGCGTCGCCCAGACGGTCGCTAACTAGAGCAGACGGCCCCCGCGCTCGGAAGCTTGAGGCTGATCAGGTAGCTGTCTTCGGCCGCGTGCGCGCACGAGCTCGAGTCGTACGAGGTATGACCGTTGCCCTGTCGCGTGAGGAGCACCGAGCCCTCGATCTGCCGGTTGACCGACTGGGCCTCCGAGTAGGGTGTCGCCGGGTCATTCGTTCCGCCGACCAGCAGGATCGGCGGTGCGCCGCTCACTGTGAGCGGCCCGATTGTGTTTGTGGGTTTGACCGGCCAGAACGCGCACTGCATGTTGCTGTACTGGCTCCACGGTCCGAAGAGCGCTGAGGCCTTCGTGTAGGTCGGCCCGAGCGCGTCATAGGCCGCAATATCGGTTGGCACTGGGAAATCGAGGCAGTACGTCGCCGCATACGCTCCGTTGAACAGGTTGTCGTACGTGCCATCGGAGTGTCGCTGGTTGTACTCGTCGGCGAGGATGAGCAGTATCCGTCCGTCCCCGCCGTCGAGGGCCGTCAGACCCTGGTCGAGGTACTGCCAGAAGCTCTGGCTGTACAGGGTGACAAGCACGCCGGTCATCGCGAGGCTGCGTGTGAGCTCCCGGGCGCCGACCTTGAGCGGCGTGGCATCGAGTCGCGCCATCGCCGCGGCGAGCTTGGTTCCGGGGTCGCCCGATCGTCCGTAGAGGCAGCTCGACCTCGACTTGCAGTCGGCGAGGAATGCCTTGAGGTTTTGCTCAAAGCCAACCACCTGACCGAGCAGGCTGTCGTTGGCGCTGACGGTCGGATCCACCACGCCGTCCAGGGACAGCGCGCGGACCTTGGTCGGAAAAAGGTGCGCGTACCACTGGCCGATGTAGGTGCCGTATGAAAGTCCGAGGTACGTGAGCTTCGCATCGCCGACCGCGATGCGGATCTGATCCACATCTCGTGCGGTGCTTGCGGTGTCCATGAATGGGAGCAGCTCTCCGCTGTGACTCTGGCAGCCCGCGGCGTAGTCCTTGTCCGCCTGGATCGCGGCCTGCTTCTCTTGTGGATCGTCGAGCACCGAGTCGAGCGCCAGGTACGCATCGAGGTGAGGTCCGTCGACGCAGCTCACCGGAGTGCTCTGCGCGACGCCCCTGGGATCCCATGCCACGAGGTCGAAGCTGTGATTCAGATCCGCGAGTGACTGGGTGTCGCTGCGAAGAAACTGAATGCCTGATTCGCCAGGACCACCGGGGTTGACGAGCAGCGAACCGATTCGGCTCGCGCCGGCCGTCGCCGGCTTGCGGATGACGGCGAGAGCGATGGTGCGACCCTCCGGATGTGCGTAATCGAGCGGGACCTGCAGCGTGCCGCATTGAAACCCGCTCCCGCAGTCGGCCCACGAGATCTTGCTCGGTGTGTGAGAGGGAGTTTGACTGTGCGACGCCGTACCCGGCGTTTTGACCGAGCAGCCCGCGACGATCATCGTGACGAGCACCAGCACCCCTGCGACGCGACCCGTCACGATCCGCAGTTTACCGGCTGACCGTTCCGGGCTACTGCCCCGACCGAGTCGTTATAGGGTTGGTCGGCGCTCCCTTTTGCGGATCTGGCTCTCGGCCACCGAGAGCGTGACCTCGGCCCTCGACACTGCCA
>DATIOJ010000108.1:0-55980 GCA_035473355.1 Candidatus Limnocylindrales bacterium | reverse complement strand
GCACTTGACACTCGAACCGGCTGGAATTAAGGTGCGGTGAAGGTCTAAACATCGGATTATTGGCGGTAGAGCAGGAGGATACAGAGTTGACAGCAGGATTCGGCAGACGGCTCAAGGCCGCAGGTTTGGTGGCGGTGGCGGCCATCGCCGGGGCAGCCTGCGGCGGCAGCACCTCGACGGGTGGCAGCTCATCGACGCCCAAGATCGGCGTCGTTCTCACCTACAACCTCCCCGGGTTCTGGGGCAACTACCTCAACTACGAGAGCCAGTACGAGTCCCAGCTCGGCGTTTCACTGATGGGCGGGCCCAAGGTCGCCAACGTCGAGGCGAACGGGAACGAGGCCGCCCAGCAGATCCTCGACATCAAGTCGCTGATCGCCTCAGGCGCGCAGGCACTGATCGTCAACCCGGCCGACAGCGCAGCGATCGGACCTGGGCTTGACTACGCGAAGAGCAAGAACATCCCGGTGGTCACGGTGGACGTCGCGCCGAGTCAGGGCAGCGTCTACATGATCGTGCGGGCCGACAACACCGCGTACGGCAGCAAGTCGTGCGACTACATCGCTTCGCACGCCGGCGGCGCCGGCACGATCGCGATGGTCGAGGGTGACCTCACCTCGCTCAACGCCCGCGACCGCGCGACGGGATGCCAGACGGTGATCCAGCAGAAATACCCCAACTTCAAGATCAAGGCGTACGAGACCAAAGACTGGGGCACCGACCCCGCGGTCCAGAACGCGACCACCGCGCTGACGGCGATCTCCGACCTCCGCGGAATCTACGTGCACTGGAGCGTCCCCGAGGACGGCATCATCGCCGCGGAGAAGCAGAAGAACAAATACTCGGACGTCGGTGCGGCGAACCACGTCATCCTGGTCGGCAACGACGGATCACCGCACGAGTGTGACTTGATCCGCTCCAAGAACCTCGACGCAACGATCGACCAGCCCGCCGACAAGTACGCGTACTACGCGATCTACTACGCCAACCAGGCGATCAAAGGCACCAAGTACTCGCAGGGCCAGTCGACCGACCACAACAGTACGATCGTGACCGTGCAGGGCAACCTCGAGGACGCGCTGGCCGCGCCGCTCGTCACGCTCGCCGGCGACAACGGCTCGACCCAGGTCAACAGCACCGACCTGTGGTGCAACAACCACTAAGGGGCACACAACCTCCCAATGCAGCGGCTTTCGTCCACCGGGCCGGCGTCCAAACCGGTCACGGTGGGCGAGGCCGACAACGTTTCGAAATCGTTTGGTGAGACAAGGGCGCTCGTCGACGCTTCGCTGACCGTCAACGCCGGTGAATGTCACGCGCTCGTCGGACGGAACGGCGCCGGCAAGTCCACGCTCGTCTCGCTCTTCACCGGCCTGAGCCGGCCTGATCGCGGGTCGATCCGTCTGGCCGGACAGCCCGCGCCTGGACTGGCCGATCGCGGCGCCTGGCTGGCCCGCGTAGCGTGCGTCTACCAGCGCTCGATGGTGGTCCCACCTTTGACGGTCGCCGAGAACGTGTTCCTCAACCGCCCTGTCGGAGGGGACCGCAGGTTCGTCAACTGGAAGCGCATGCGGGCAGAAGCACGCGACCTGATGCTCGAATGGGGCTTCGACCTCGACGTCGACCAGCAAGCCTCAACCCTCACGGTCGAGCAGCGCCAAATCGTCGAGATCGCCCGCGCCCTCTCCATCGGCGCCCGTTTCCTGATTCTCGACGAGCCGACCGCCGCGCTGGAGAAGGCGGCCGTGGACAGGCTCTTCGAGCGAGTCCGCCGGCTGCGCGACGGCGGGGTCGGCGTTCTCTACATCTCGCATCACCTCGAGGAGATCTACGAGATCTGCCAGCGAGTCAGCGTTCTCCGCGACGGAGAGCTCGTGCTCACCGGCAACGTCGCCGAGGTCAGCCAGGCAGGACTCGTCGCGGCCATGGTCGGCAGCGCTCCCCCGCGGCGGGCAACGGAGATCGCGGCGGTGCCGAAGACGGCGGGATTCGGTGAGACCAGGCTCGAGGTCATCGCGTTGAACGTCGTCTCACGTGCCGGTTCTGTCTACGACGTCGATCTCTCCGTTCGCGCGGGCGAGTGCGTCGGCCTCGTCGGACTGCGGGGTTCGGGCTCAGCAACAGTGGCGGATGCCATCGTCGGCCTGGTCAAACCTCGCTCGGGTTCCGTCCATGCTCAAGGCGTGGTTGGTTACGTGCCGCAGGACCGCCACCAGCGTGGCTTCGCTCCTCAGCTGGGCGTCGATGAAAACCTCACGCACGCTGTGCTGGACCGGATTTCAAATCGCTTCGGCCTGGTCTCGTCTCGCCGGCGCACGGCGATCGCTGGGCGAGAGGTCGCACGCCTGCAGATCGTGGCCCGGAGTCTGGACCAGCCCGTGGCCAGCCTGAGCGGCGGCAACCAGCAAAAGGTCGTGGTCGGTCGGGCCCTGGCTGCCGAGCCGTCAGTCCTTGTCGCCATCAACCCGACAGTGGGCGTCGACGTGGCCTCCAAGGAAGCGCTTCTGGACGCCGTTGCGAACGCGCGCGACGACGGCGTGGCAGTGCTGCTGGTGTCGGACGACTTCGACGACCTTCGGGTATGCACGCGCCTGCTGGTGATGGTGCGCGGGCGGATCACAGCAGAGTTCGACCGCCCACCGTGGGACCGGCAGCGGCTGATCAGCGCAGTGGAAGGCCTGGAGGTCGCCGTCTGATGGCGGAGAGAGCGGTCGAGGCGAAGGCGGCCGGCCCGCAAACGGTGACGCGGCGGGACTTACGCCATGTCGTCGTCAGATGGTTCCGCGAGCTGACGCTGGTGCCGGTGATCGTCGTCTTGATGATCGGAGGGGCACTGGTCAACCCTGTGTTCTTCACCACTTCAAACCTGATCAACGTGGCGGAGGGCGGCGCGGCGCTGGGCATGGTCGTCGTGGCGGAGTCGCTGATCCTGCTCACGGGCAAGTTCGACATCTCGCTCCAGGGCACCTTCGGGCTGGCGCCGCTCCTGGGGGCGTGGCTGATCGCGCCGAAGGCCAGCGAGGGTCTGGGCACGCAGTGGAATCCCCTGGTCGGACTGCTGGTCGTCGTCCTTGTCGGCCTTGCCGTCGGGACCTTCAACGGCCTGCTGGTGATCAAGGCCAACTTCAACGCGTTCATCTTCACTCTGGCGATGAGCATTCTCCTGACCGGGCTGCAGCTCGGCTGGCTGGGTGGTCAGACCGTGTACAACCTGCCGCAGGCCTACATCTACCTTGGGGCCGAGTCGTGGCTCGGTGTGCCCGTCGCCGTCTGGATCACGGCCGCGACGTTCGCGATCGCCGCGTGGTTCCTTCGTTACCACCGGGTCGGCCGCGCCATGTACGCGATCGGCGGCAACCTGGAGGCGGCTCGGGCGGCGGGCATCCGCGTGGATCGGATCCGGATCGGCGTCTTCATGGTGGCCAGCGTGCTTGCCGCGACCGGTGGCCTGATGCAGGCGGGGCGCGTGACCGCGGTGACCGCCGGGCAGGGATCGAACCTGATCTTTGGGGTTTTTGCGGCCGCGGTGATAGGCGGCATCTCGCTCGAAGGCGGACGGGGACGCATCATCGGCGCCTTGACCGGGGTCATTCTGCTGTCGCTGGTCACGAACATCCTCACCCTGTCCAACATCAGCTCCGCGTGGATCGACGCGGTCGACGGGGCGATCATCCTGATCGCGCTCGGGCTGGCCAAGCTCATCGGCACCGAGCGGACGTAGCCGTGGGCCGGCTCGACGGCAAGGTCTGCGTCATCAGCGGGGCGGGCTCTGGCATCGGTCGGGCGAGCGCGCTGCTGTTCGCGTCCGAGGGCGCGCGCGTTGTCGTCGGTGAGATCGACATGGACGCCGCGGCGAGCACGGTCGGGCAGATCGCGAGCTCCGGGGCACACGCCTGGGCGTGGCGCGTCGACGTGACCGATGAGGCGGCGACGAGGGCCTTCGCGGCGGAGGTCGTTTCGCGTGAGGGCCGCATCGACGTGCTGTTCAACAACGCGGGCATCGCCGGAGTGGGCGACGTCGTCGAGACCGAGCCCGAGCTGTTCGATCGCGTCATGCGCGTGAACGTCCGCGGCGTGTACCTCATGAGCCGGGCCGCGGTGCCCTACATGATCGAGCGGAAGGCCGGATCGATCATCAACATGTCGTCTTGCATCGCTGAGATCGGGCTGGCTCGTCGAGTGTCGTACGCGGCATCAAAGGGTGCGGTGCTGGCGATGACGAAATCGATGCAGGTCGATGTCGCCCCTCACGGCATCCGGGTCAACGCTCTCCTGCCGGGCACGATCCTCACGCCCTTCGTCGAGCGCTACCTCAAGGAGTCATACGCCGACCCTGCAGAGGGGATGGCGTCGATCCGCAAGCGCCAGCTCAGCAACGACCTGGGGCAGCCTGAGGACGTCGCCAGCGCGGCGCTATTCCTGGCCTCGGACGAATCGCGATTCGTCATGGCGTCAGGCCTCGTCGTGGACGGTGGGGTGAGCGGCGCGAAGTAGATCGGGCCGCCAGGCCAGCCGCACGAGGATCGACGAGGCGGCGATCGAGATGACCACTGCGGTCACAAGCCCCGCGCTGACGGCGGGGGAGATCAGTCCTGCCCCGAGGGCCAGGGCCCCAAGGACGTAGCTGAACTCGCCGACCTGAGCGAGGCCGATCGCGAGCTGGAGGTTTCTCGCGCCCAGCCTGGTCAGGCGGGCCATCAACCAGATGACCAATCCCTTGGCCACGACCACCAAGCCGAGAAACGCAGCCAGCCAGGGCAGCGCTTCCGGCAGCCGGGTGGGGTCGATGACCGTGCCCAGCGCGACGAAGAACATCACCGCGAAGAGATCGCGGAACGGCAGCAGGCGCTCCCGTGCCTCTGCCGCAACCCGACTCTCCGTGATCGCCAGGCCCGCGACGAAAGCGGCGAGGGCGAGGGGTATGCCGAAGTAGACGGAACCGAGTCCCGCCACCAGCAGTCCACCGGCGACCGAGACGAGGAGGAACAGGTCGTGTTCGGTCTGCAGGCGCGCCAACAGTCGCGGCAGGATGAAGGCCGCCACCGCGGCTAGTACGACGAAGGCGACCACGCCCCCCAGGGCGGCGAGGCCCGAGTGGCCACCGATGCCGAGGACCACGACGAGGACAAGGGCCGCGCTCACCCCAACGAGGTCCTGGATGACGCTCCACCCGAGCAGCACCTCATCGGTTCTCGTGTCCGTCGTGCGGCGCCGGCTTCGCGTGATGTTGACCACGACCACGCTGGAGGACATGGCGATGGACAGACCGACCATCGCCGCGCCGCCTGGGGACAGGCCGATCGCGAAGCAGAATGCCCCGCTGACCGCCCACGTGATGAACACCTGCAGAGGCGCCACCGCCAGCAGCTTGCGTGCATCGCGAGCCAGGCGCAGCGGGTTGATCTCGATCCCGACCTCGAACAGCAGGAGCACGACTCCAACGTCGGCCAGGATCGACAGCTGCTCGCGGTTGGCGACGTAACCGGGCGTGAACGGCGAGACGACCAGCCCCACGGCCAGGTAGCCGATCACGGCCGGCAGGCCGACAGCCCGGGCGGCTCGTCCGGCGAGCGCGGCGAGGAACAGAACCAGACCGAGCTCGAGGATGGCAGGCGCGGTATGGTCCACTGCTCGGAGAATATTCGAGCAGATGAGCGGGCTTAACTGGCGGGGCGCGAAGCCTCCGCGGCGGGAACCAATCGACGGGAAGACAGTGCGTCTCGAGCCGCTCGACCCGGCGCGGCATGGCGAGGACCTTTTCCAGGCCTCTGTCGGAGCCGACTCTACGTGGGACTACCTGCCTTATGGTCCTTTCGCCGGCCGCGAGGAGTTCATGCGCTGGCTCGAGAGGCGGGCGCCGCTGGACGATCCGCTCACGTTCACCATCATCGACACAGAGGCGCACGCTGCGCGAGGCCTCGAAAGCCTGATGCGCATGGACCCGGCCAACGGAGTCATCGAGATCGGGCACATCTGGCTTTCGCCGGCGCTCCAGCGCACAAGGCAGGCCACCGAGGCCGTGTTCCTGATGGCCCGCTACGCCTTCGATGCGCTGGGCAACCGGCGCTTCGAGTGGAAGTGCAACGCCGCGAACGAGCCGTCGCGCCGCGCGGCGGAGCGCTTTGGGTTCGTCTTCGAGGGCGTCTTTCGGCAGCACATGGTGGTCAAGGACCGCAACCGCGACACGGCCTGGTACTCGATGACCGATGGCGAGTGGCCCGCCCGCCGGGCCGAGTTCGAGGCGTGGCTGGCTCCCGGCAACTTCGACTCATCCGGCCGGCAGCGCCGATCGCTCGCCGATGTGCGCAAAGGAATACACGCCGCGGCCGAGTGATATCAGCCATCGCAAGCAATGGCTGTTCCCAAAGATCCGATCGCAGCGGCACTCGAGCGCGGCCGCACGATCGACATCACGACGACCGGACGCCGGACGGGCAGACCGCGCCGGATCGAGATCGTGTTTCACAACATCGACGGGCGCATCTACGTCAGCGGCACCCCGAGGACGAGCAAGCGCAGCTGGCTTGCCAACCTGGAAGCGCATCCGGCTTTCACGTTCCACCTCAAGGGTGCGGTGAAGGCGGACCTGCCCGCGACGGCGCGCGTCATCACAGACGAGGCGGAACGGCGTGCCGTCCTGCCTGACGTGGCCCGCAACTGGGGCCGAAGCGACGTGGACACGATGGTTCGCTACAGCCCGCTGATCGAGGTCACGTTCGACCGAGCCGGGGAGAGATAAAGAAGCGCCGCCTGACAGGTCAGGCGACGCTTCTACTGGAGGGGGAGAAAGCTCTTCTAGCTGCAGCCCGTCGTCGCGCCGCAGTTCAGGCACTTGTAGCAGGAGCCTGAACGGACGGTGATGGATCCGCAGTCTGGGCACGCGGGTGCGTCGGTGTTGATGAACGCGATCTTCTGGGGGGCGGTTTTGGGTGCCGGCGCCGCGATGACCTTGAACTCGGGCTCGGCCGATTCAACTTCCGCGGTAGGGGCGGATCCGGAAGTGGGCGCGTCTTCCCGGCGGATTATGCCGACCTCGTCCTGATCCTCGACCGGGAGGAAGTGGCTTGCCATCCAGCGGAAGATGTAGTCCACGATCGACTTGCCGATCGGGATCTCTTTGTTCTTGGTGAAGCCCGACGGCTCGAACCGCATGTGGCTGAACTTGTCGACCATGAACTTGAGCGGCACGCCGAACTGCAGCGCGTAGGACGTCTGCGTGGCGAAGGCGTCCATCAGGCCCGAGATGGTCGAGCCCTCCTTGGCCATCGTCACGAACAGCTCGCCAGGAGTGCCGTCCTCGTAGAGGCCGACCGTCAGGTAGCCCTCATGCCCCGCCACGTCGAACTTGTGCGTGATCGCCTTTCGCTCTTCGGGCAGCTTGCGCCGCACGACGCGATACTCGACCTCGGCCGAGGCAGCGGCTGTTTGAAGTGCGCCCTGCGCGCGCCCGCTGGTCTTCTTCTCTTTGTCCAGCGAGGTGGAGAGGGGCTGCGAGCGCTTGCAGCCGTCGCGGTAGATCGCGATGCACTTCAAGCCGAGCTTCCACGACTCCAGGTACGTCTGCTGGATGTCTTCCACCGTCGCGTCGGTCGGCAGGTTCACCGTCTTGGACATCGAGCCCGAGATGAACGGCTGCACCGCAGCCATCATCCGGACGTGTCCCATAGGGGCGATCGAGCGCGCGCCCTTGACGGGCTTGAAGGCGCAGTCGAAGACCTTGAGGTGCTCGTCCTGCAGGTGCGGAGCGCCCTCGATGGTGTCGTTCTCGTCGATGTACTCGACGATCTCCTTGACCTTGATCTCGTCGTAGCCGAGCTTGCGCAGCGCGGCCGGCACCGTGGTGTTGACGATCTTCAACAGTCCCCCACCGACGAGCTTCTTGTACTTGACGAGCGCGAGATCGGGCTCGATGCCGGTGGTGTCGCAGTCCATCATCAGCCCGATCGTTCCGGTCGGGGCGAGCACGGTGGCCTGCGCGTTGCGGTAGCCGTGAGCCCGGCCCAGCTTGACCGCGTCGTCCCACGTCTCGCGTGCAGCAGCCACGACCTGCGCCGACTCGGGTGACGTCGTCAGCTGGTACGCCGCGTCGCGGTGCTTGTCCATCACGCGGAGCATGGGCTCGCGGTTCTTCGCGTACTCGCTGAACGGTCCCTTCACCTGTGCCATACGCGCCGACTGGGCGAAGGCCCGTCCGGTCATGATCGCGGTGATCGCGCCCGCGAAGCGCCTGCCCTCGTCCGAGTCGTAGGCCAGGCCCATCGACATCAGCAGCGCGCCGATGTTGGCGTAGCCGAGGCCGAGCGGCCGCAGCGCATCGGAGTTCTTGCCGATCGCCGGAGTGGGGTACGACGCGTTGGAGACGAGGATCTCCTGGGCCGTGAAGCAGACGTCGACGGCATGCCGGAACCGCTCGACGTCAAACGTCCCGCCGTTTGGTTTGTCTTCGGGGCTCTGGAACTT
The DNA here is from genome assembly GCA_035473355.1 of Candidatus Limnocylindrales bacterium. Lineage (GTDB taxonomy): Bacteria > Chloroflexota > Dormibacteria > Dormibacterales > Dormibacteraceae > 40CM-4-65-16. Next base: position 47,520 of record DATIOJ010000108.1, on the reverse strand, counting down.
CATGAGGTTCAGCGAGAGCAGGTTGCAGGCCGTGTCATCGAGGAACACGAACTCGGAGCACGGGTTTGTGGCGTTGATCCGGCCGGTGTTCGGCACCACGTTCCAGTCCTGGATCGTGCTGTCGAACTGCAGGCCCGGGTCGCCGCAGATCCACGCGGCGTCGGCGATCTCGTGCCAGACGTCACGCGCTTTGTAGGTGTCGACCGTGCGGCCGCCGACGACAGCCTTCGTCTTCCATTCCTTGTCGTCGATCACCGCGCGCATGAAGTCGTCAGTCACCCGCACCGAGTGGTTGGCGTTCTGGAACTGCACCGAGTCGTAGGCGCCGCCCGGCACGTTGAAGCCTGCGTTGTAGCCCGCCTCGATCAGTGCCCACGCCTTCTTCTCTTCGTCCGCCTTGGAGTGGATGAAGTCCATGACGTCGGGGTGGTCGGCGTTGAGGATGACCATCTTGGCCGCACGCCGCGTCGTGCCGCCGGACTTGATCGATCCCGCGAACGAGTCGTAGCCCTTCATGAAGGAAACCGGGCCCGACGCCGTGCCGCCGCCCGACAGCTGCTCCCTGGACGAGCGGAGGACGGACAGGTTGGTCCCGGTCCCGCTGCCGAATTTGAAGAGCATGCCCTCGGTCTTGGCCAGGTCGAGGATGGACTCCATCGAGTCCTGGACCGAGTTGATGAAGCAGGCGGACGCCTGCTGCTGCCGGCCGGGCACGCCGATGTTGAACCAGACCGGGCTGTTGAAAGAGGCGTGCTGGGCGACGAGCAGGTAGCGCAGGTCCTCGGACCAGTTCTCCGCGTCTTCCTCGCTTGCGAAGTAGCCGCCTTCGCGGCCCCACCGGGCAAGCGTGTCGACGACGCGGTCGATGATCTGGCGGACGCTGGTCTCGCGCTCCGGGCTGCCCGGGCTGCCCCGAAAGTACTTCTGGGCGACGACGTTGATCGCCAGCTGGGACCAGGAGCGGGGGACCTCGACGTCCTTCTGCTCGAAGATGACCTGGCCCTTCTCGCCGGTTATGGCCGCGGTCCGGTGCTCCCACTCCATGAGGTCGTAGGCGTGGCTGCCAGGAGGCGTGAAGCGGCGGGCAAAGCGCAGGCCCTTGCCTTTGCTGTGCCCGTTCCCGTTGGAGTGCTTGGGTGCGCGGGCCCCGGTGAGGTCGGCGAGATTCTTGGCCATGTGTCTTAGGAGCGCCTCCTTAAATCATCCCCGGTGAGGGTGCTTTTGAACCGGCTTAGCTGCGACGTGTAGGGGGTCGTTTGGCTGATTCGTTTGGGGATGCAAGAGGCCCCAGAGCATGCCCGCCACTTATGCCCCAGGGCCTCGATGTAACGCTCTGGACTATACGACCGGCTTTTGGGCTTGTCAAGGCCTGAACACAAGATATTTGGCCTGACCATGCATTTACCCCCAACATGTTGGTGGAATACCTGTGGATATCCCTGGTGACGAGCTGGGCATGGGGTGGGCACAGACTGGGGGAAACGGGGCAAAACCGGGCCTACTGGCCCGAGTCGACGAGCGCCAGGCGGAGGGTCTCTGTGGAAAGTTCGGGCGGGTTGCCCGGCCGTGCGATTTCCCCGGCCCCTGTGGACTCTGTGGATAGCTTTTCCGAAGCCTTAACCTTCGGCTCAGCCCCATCCAGGTCGGGATCCGAAAACTCGGTGATCTGGGCCGATTGGGCGGAGGCGCGAATCTTGGCCGTGGCCTGCCTGCCCTCCGTGTAGGCGTTCTGGAGGACCGTCAGGGAGCGCTGGACCTTGTTCTCGAGGATGCCGTCGAGCACGTCGACCTGGCGCTCGATGTCGATCAGCGCCGACTGCAGCTTCTCCATGTCGACCGTCCGCGCGAACTGCAGGTGGAGCTGGTAGAGGGTCAGGAGATAGGGGAGGGCCATGGCGTAGCCGACGACCATGACGTGACGCTTGTGGGCGTTGACGATCGCACCCCGGCAGACGTCGTAGGCGGCGTCGGGGATCACGGCCAGCGCGAACGGCGAGGTGGTGGCCGGGTCGATGTACTGGCTGACCTCGCGGACGCGCCTCTCGACCTCGCGCTCGACCGTGGCGTTCAGCTGGGCGCGCCGGTTGGCGTCAAGCCCGGGGTCGGCGAGCTGTTCGAGGGCCACGCTCGACACCCACTTGGAATCCATCGGCAGGAGCTTTCCGCCCGGTAAGCGAAGCGCCAGCTCCACGACCTTGCCGCCGACCCAGACGTTGCGCTGGAGCATCTCAGGGGGAAGGTGGCGCAGGGCCTCTTCCAGGATGTTCTCGCCTGCCGCTCCGCGGCTCGAGCTGCCGGCGATCACGCTCTCGAGCCGCCGCAGGCTGGCTCGGGCCTCTTCCTCGATGCCCTGTCGAGCCGTGAGCGCGGAGCGGAGGCCCTCGACCACGGACTGGGTGTCGGACAGCCGCTCGCGAAGCTCGGCGGCCTGCGTCTCCTGGCTCTGGCCTCCTGCCTGCATCCTCGTCTTGAGCTCGGCCACGTCGCGGGCGTGGTCCTCGGCACGACGGACCAGGCTCCACGCGAGGGCGCCCACGAACGCAACTCCTGCCCCGAGGCATACCAGAAGGAGCGCGAACAACAGTTCGAGCACCGACATCTTGCGCATTGTAGTCTCGGACCAGGGTATAAACAAGCCCATTAACATGAGCTCGATGGCTGAGATCAAGCCGCTGCCGGACCCGGAGCAGACGCCCGACCGGATCCCCCTGGAAGAGGTCTACATGCGCATGGCCGAGGAGCTCGCCAAGCGCTCGACCTGCCTCCGGCTCCAGGTGGGGACGGTGATCACCACGCCAGACCTCACCCAGGTCCTGGGCATCGGCTACAACGGCAACGCGCGAGGCCTGCCCAACCGGTGCGACTCGACGACACCGGGCGCCTGCGGCTGCCTTCACTCAGAGCAGAACGCGCTGATCAAGGCCGGCGCCCAGCTGCCCGGCAAGGTGATGTTCGTCAGCGCGTCGCCGTGCGTCATGTGCGCCAAGATGGCCATCAACGCCAACGTCGCGCGCGTCTATTACAGAGAGGCGTATCGGGACCCGGCCGGGCTCGACGTCCTGCGCCAAGGTGGGGTGGAGGTCATCCATTACAACCGCTGGCGCGAGCTCTTCCGCTAGTCGCGGACGATCTCCCAGCCCGAGTCCGACCGCACGATTCGGGGCTCGACCACCGGGATCTCCCTCATCGCCCTGGCTCGCGCAAACAGCGATTGCGCGTCAGTCGTGTCGACGACCGACTCCAGCACCGCGCGAGTCGCGTAGACGAGCGTGATCTCGGGGCTGTCGAGCGCGCGCCGCGGTGATGCCCACCGCCAGTCGGTGACCTCGCCCTCCTGCGCCCGAACCGACTGCCCCTCGGGCATGCGCGCCAGGTAGAACCGCGCATCGAAGCGCCGGCTGAGCTGGGCTGGCGTCACCCACCGGGCGAACATCACGAGGCTGTCGAACGCGGGGGTCAGCCCGAGCTCGCGCAACGCGCCGCCAAACGAGGAGCCGCCTTCGACCAGAGCGCGCACCTGTGCCGAGTCGGCGTCGCGGGCAAACGTCGAGGCGCGCCGCGCCAGGAGGATTCCCACCTCCTCGAACAGCTCGCGGACCGCGGCTGCGGCGATGGCGTCTGCCGACTCGCGGTCATCCTCGTGCACGGTCCCGCCCGGAAACACGTAGGCGCCCGGTGCAAAGTCGGCCCCGCCCGGCCGGTGGACGAGCAGCAGCTCCCACGGCTCCTCGCCGCGCACGAGCAGCACCGTGGCCGACGGCCGGGGAGTGACCGGAGTGCCCTCGTTGATCGCGGCCGGCGGCAGCACGCATCTAGGATGCGCTGAGTGGAGCTGGGAATCGCGGGCAGGGTTGCGCTGGTGACCGCGGCGACCAAAGGCATCGGCCTGGGTATCGCCCAGGCACTCGCGGAAGAGGGCGCTCAGGTGTCGGTCGTGGCGCGCACCGCGGCGGACGTCCAGCGGGTGGCGGAATCGATCCATGGATTTGGAGTTGCCGCCGACGTCACGACGGAGGATGGCTGCCGGCGCGCGGTCGAGGAGACCGAGCACAACCTCGGTCGGGTCGAGATCCTCGTCAACAACTTCGGCGCGCGGGCCGGCACCTCGTGGCGTGACACGGGGCCGAAAGAGTTCGAATCTGCGTTCCAGGGCAACCTCATCGTCACCGCGCGTATGACCGACCTCGTCCTGCCCTGGATGCTGGAGCGCGGTTGGGGGCGAGTGGTGGTCATCTCGTCGGTATGGGGTCGCGAAGCCGGCGGCGCGCCGGCCTACAACGCCGCCAAGGCCGCGGAGAACAGCTACGTGAAATCGCTTGCGCGCGACGTCGCGGCCAAGGGCGTGACGGTCAACGCGATCGCACCGGGCAGCATCCTATGGGAGGGCGGCGGGTGGCATCGCCGGCGCCAGGCGGACCCGGAAGGAATCGCCGAGTTCGTCCGCCACGAGATGCCGCTGGGGCGCTTCGGTACGGTCGAGGAGGTCGCGGGCGTCGTCGCGTTTGTGTGCTCAGTGCGGGCCGGCCTGGTCAACGGGGCCTGCATCCCGGTCGACGGGGCGCAGGGCCGTTCGATTCTCTGAGCCGGTGCGGAGGGTTGCCCCGGTCCTGGTGGCGCTGCTCCTGGTCGCGTGCAACCAGACGGCCACCACGCCGCCGGCTCACCACACATTGGCGGTCCATCTCGCCGGTCTGCTGGGCAAGGCGGCCTACTCGGTCGACGTCCCGGACGACTGGAACGGCACCCTGTTCCTGTACAGCCACGGATATGTGACTCCCGGAAGCTACAACCAGGCCCAGGAAGGACCACCGGGAGATGCCCAGGGGTGGCTGTTCGCGCATCACTACGCAGTCGCCGGGTCCGGCTACAGCTCGACAGGGTGGGCGCTCGAGGACGCGTTCAAGGACCAGATCGCGCTGCTCGACTACTTCACGCAGGCGGTGGCGAAACCCAAGCGAGTCATCGCGTGGGGCACATCGCTTGGAGGCATCATCACCGCGGGTCTGGTGCAGCTCTACCCGGATCGGTTCGCCGCGGCGCTGCCGATGTGCGGCGTCCTGGCGGGAGGGATCGCGACCTGGAACACCGAGCTCGACGCCGCCTACGCCTTCAAGACCCTGCTTGCGCCAACGTCCGACCTGCAGCTCGTCCACGTCACCGACGGGGCGGCGAACCTGAAGACAGCCGAAACCATCTTCGACTCGGCGGCGCAGACCGCGCAGGGACGCGCCCGTCTCGCGATGGTCGCGGCGCTGATCGACCTGCCGGGTTGGTTCGACCCGACGAAGATCGAGCCGATCGCGAGCAACTACGCCGCTCAGCTGGCGGCTCAGGAACAGTGGGAGTCGCGCGTCGATTTCCCGTTTGCGTTTGAGCTCCGAGCCGAGCTGGAGGGCCGCGCCGGGGGCAACCCGTCGTGGAACGCAGGCGTTCACTACTCGGACCTTCTCGCTGCTTCGCCTGACCGTCAGGAGGCGACCGCTCTGTACGGTGAGGCCGGCCTTGACCTGAGCGCCGACCTCGCCCTCCTCGACGCCGGCGCCTCCATCAAGGCCGACCCCTCGGCGGCCCGGTACCTCGAGCGGAACATCACGTTCGACGGAAACCTCGCGGTGCCTGTTCTTTCCATGCACACGACTGGCGACGGTCTTGTCATTCCGCCCAACGAAAGCGCGTATGCGCAGGTCGTCGGCGCCGCGGGCAAACAGGATCTGCTGCGCCAGGTGTTCATCCATCGCGCGGGGCACTGCGCGTTCACCGATGCCGAGATCCTCGCCGCAACACAGGCCCTGCTGACGCGCCTGGACCGCGGGACGTGGAACGACGCCGCTCTGCAGCCGGACGCACTCAACTCCGCCGCTGGAAAGCTGGGCGCGAACGCCAGCACGATCTTCGGTTTCAAGTTCGACCCTTCTTTTGTGCGCTATCAGCCCGCGCCCTACCCGCGCCCCTTCAGCGCGGGCGCGACAATTCCGGCATGAAGTTCCGGGCCACCCTGCTGCCGGACCCGGAAGGCGTCGGCACCTACGTGGCCGTGCCGCCCCACGTCGCCGATTCACTCGGCTTGAAGGGGCGGCCCAAGATCCAGGCCGTGATCGCCGGCCATCCATACCGCGGATCGCTGATGCCGACCCGAGAGGGCACCTATTGCCTCGGCGTGCTGAAGGCGATCCAGCAGGCGGCGGGAGTTAAGCGTGGCGACGAGATCACGGTCGAGCTCGCCATCGACTCCGCGCCGCGCGTGATCCAGCCGCCTGCCGACCTGGCGAAGGCACTGGGCCGTGACATGAAGGCGGCAGCGGCCTGGGACAAGCTGTCGTACACGAGCAAGCGCGAGATCGCGATGGGCCTGGACGACGCGAAGAAGCCCGAGACGCGCGCGCGCCGCCTCGCGGCGGCAATGGCGAGGCTGCGCGGCTAGGGGCTACCGATCCAGGTCTCGGGCCGGACCAGGAGCAAGACCTTGGTCTCATGTCCTCCAGCGTCGACGACCTCGCGCGCCCGGTGCGGGCCGCGATAGCGCTCCCAGATCCTAAACCTGGTCTCTTTCGTCAGCGGGTCGACCACTGTGACCGGTCCCTCGGCCGTCACAAAGCTCAGCTCACCTGCATCGTCGGTCTCGATGCAGAGGGCGGCCCGGCCAGCCGCGACCGACCATCGATGGCGCGGCGAGTCGCGCTCGACGATGAGCTTGAAGTCCCAGTCGAACCAGAGCGGTGTGGCGTGGACACGGCCATCCGGCCGCCGGACCGCGAAGACCGCTACGAGCGGCCGCTCGAGCAGCGCCTCGCGATCCACGCGTCCTACGGGCCGCTGATCGGGCCGGCGCCCAGCTGTCCCGCGATCAAAAGCGTCGTGGGGTACAGGCCCAGCCCGATCGACGCCACGCCGCTCAGCACGATGGCGAAGTTGCCGCTCACCGATCCCCCGACCCGCTCGGCGGAAGGCGCCGGCGACCAGATGGGGATCAGCACCCGGATGTAGTAGTAGACCGAGACGACGCTCATCAGCACCGCCAGCACAACCAGCCACGTGTAGCCCGCGCCGACACCGGCGGTGAACAGGAACAGCTTGCCGAAGAAGCCGACCGAGGGCGGAAAGCCGGCGAGCGAGAGCATGAACACGGTCATGGCAACAGCCAGCACGGGGCTGCGCCGCCCCAGGCCCTGGAGATCGGCGAAAGTGTCGCGATCACCCTCGGGTCCGGCGAGGGTGGTGAGGACCGCGAACGCACCGAAGTTCATGAACATGTAGATGAAGAGGTAATAAAGGACGGCCGAGAGGCCGTTCTGCCCGCCGGCGATCACGCCGATGAGGACGTAGCCCGCCTGCGCCACGCCGGAGTAGGCGAGCAGGCGCTTGAGGCTCGTCTGCACGATCGCCATCAGGTTGCCGACGATGATGCTGGTCGCGGCGACGAAGGCAAGCAGGGTCTGCCACTCGGGCGCGAGGTGGGGGAGTCCGCCCGCGAAGACCCGCACGATCATCGCGAACGCGGCCGCCTTCGTCCCCACGGACATGAACGCCGTGACCGGGATGGGCGCCCCCTGGTACACGTCGGGCGTCCACATGTGGAAGGGCGCGGCCGACACCTTGAACGCGAATCCGACGCCCATCAGCAGGATGCCGAGCAGAAGCAGGGGGTTGGTCCCGCTCGACGACACGAGGTTCTTCGCGATGTCGGGGATGACCGTGGTGCCCGCACCGCCGTAGATGAGCGCCATGCCGTAGAGGACGAACGCGCTGGCGAACCCGCCGATGAGCAGGTACTTCGCCGCCGCCTCCTGGGAGCGGAAGTCCCTGCGGGCGAACCCGCACGTGATGTACAGGGAGATCGAAAGCAGCTCGAGGCCGAGGAACACCGTCACCAGCGAGGTGGCCGAGGCGAGGACCATCATGCCGATGACGGCGGCCATGATCAGGATGTGGAACTCGGACTCGGGCAGGCCGCGCTTGCGCAGGTAGGAGTGCGAAAGCGCCACCGTGAGGATGCCCAGGCTCGCGAACAGGACCTCGAAGAACAGCGCGAAATCGTCCCCCGTCGCGAACTTGTGATACGCGTAGCCGCCGCCGCCGGCCTGCCACCTGTACGCGGCCGTGCCCAGCGAGTAGGCGAAGCCGACCACCGCCACCATCGCGACGGCGCCGCTGCGTCGGGCGCGGGGCAGGACGAGGTCGACGACGATCGCGAGGAGGAAGAAGCCCACCAGCGCGACGATGGGAGAGATCTGGCCCAGGTCGGCCAGGGCCTGCGACCAGGAGTAGCTGAGATCGGGGCCAAGCGAGTTCGGGCCGATCAGGAAGGTCATCGGTAGAGGCCTGCCTGGCCGACCGAGTTCATGACGCTGGTCAGGAAGACGGGATACAGACCGATCACGAACATCGGGATGACGAGGGGAGCGATCACCCCCAGCTGGCCCGCATAGACGTCGGACCTGGGAACCGGGCCTGCTGGTGGGCCCTGGGTCACGCCCTGGAACAACCGCAGCATGTAGACAGGGGCCAGCACGAGGCCGATCGCGCCGAAGAGTGCGAGGAGTGGTGCGCGCTGCCACGCACCAAGCAGGGTCATGAACTCGCCCACGAAGCTGTTGAGTCCGGGCAGTCCAAGCGCCGCAAACGTCACGACGGCGAACACGCCGGCCAGGACCGGCATGCGCAGTGCGAGGCCCGCCATGGCCGTCCGGTCTCGCGTGCCGACGCGATCGCCGATCCAGCCGACGATCAGGAAGAGCGCCGCGATGATGAGGCCGTGGTTGACCATCTGGATCACCGCGCCCTGCTGGCCCTGGATGTTGAAGGAGAAGATGCCGAGCACGATGAAGCCCATGTGGCTCACGCTCGAGTAGGCGACAAGCATCTTCATGTCGCTCTGCGCCAGCGCCATCAGGGCGCCCCAGATGATCGCGCCCACGGCCAGCACCGGGATGACCCAGCGCCAGTCCCACCAATCCACGGGCTGAGGGAAGAGCGGGACCGCGATGCGCAGGAAGCCGTAGGCGCCCGCCTTGCCCATCACGCCGGCGAAGGTGATCAGCATCGCGGTCGGGGCGGCGTTGTAGGCGTCGGGCAGCCAGCTGTGGAACGGGAACAGCGGCGTCTTGATCGCAAACGCCAGGGCGAAGACGAAGAACAGGGCAAACTGCGTCGATGGCCCGGGCGCCAGCCTGGCGAGCTGCGCGAGGTCGAACGTCTGGTGCCCGGTGGAGATGTACTCGCCGATGACGCCGACCAGCATCAGCAGCGACCCGGCCAGCGTGTACAGGACGAACTTCAGCGCCGCCCATCCCGCGCGTGAACCCTCGCCGTACTGCCAGAGGAGGAAGTAGGCGGGGATCAGCATCGCCTCCCAGAACACATAGAAGAGGACGAGGTCGGTGGCGAGGAACACGCCGGCGAGCCCGGCCGACATCGCGAGCATCAGGGCGACGAATCCGCCGGTCCTGGCGGTGACAGGCGTGGCCAGGACGGCGATGACGGTGAGGAACGCGTTGAGGACGACGAGCCACAGGCTGATCCCGTCCACGCCGAGGCGGTAGTAGATGCTGAGCTGCGGGATCCACGGGACTGCCTCGGTGAACTGGAATCCCGGGTGGTTGGGCAGGAAGAAGTAGGCGAGCATGCCGGTGAGCACCAGGTCGGCGAGGGCGAACAAAAGGCCAAACCACTTCGCCAGGCGAGGCGGCATCAGGGCGACCGCGAGCGCCCCCACCAACGGGACCAGCCAGATCGGCGTCAGCGTCATGAGCTTGCCCGCACCAGCAGGATCACGGCCGCGATGACCGCGCCGCCCACAAACACCAGGACGTAGTTCCGGAAGTAGCCGCTCTGGGTCAGGCTCAGGCCCGCCGCGCCCGCCTGGGCCACGACGCCGGTCTCGACGACCGCGCCGTCGATGACCGGCCGCTCCACGTCGCGCAGGGCGAAGCCGGCAAGCCAGTCCATTGGCCGCACGAAGGCCGCGTCGTAGATCTCGTCGAAGTAGTACTTGCGCTCGAGCAGCCGCTGAGCCCATGGCGCGTAAGCGCTCCAGGGTCGTATCCGCAGCGCCCCGGCGAACAGGGCCGTGGCCAGGATCATGGTGAGGAACGTCACCGCGATCTCGGCGCCGCCGCCCTCCCACCGCACGGGCCCCACCGTCGACTTGAGGAAGTCATCGACTGCGGAGGGACCGATGCCGAGCGCGCGAGTCTGGATGAAGCCGCCGACGGTCGCGAGGATCGCCAGGATCGCGACCGGCACCATCATCACCATCCGGGGTGCGTGCGGGTGGTCGACGGGTCGCTGCGGCGACGGCTTGCCCCAGAACGACAGCCACCACATGCGGCCGGTGTAGAAGCCGGTGATGAGCGCGGTCACGAAGCCGACGCCCCACAGGATGTGGACGAGGTTGTCGTCGGGCTTGGAGAAGGCGGCGCCCAGGATCTGCTCCTTGGAGAAGAAACCGACGAAGGGGATCACCCCCACAAGGGACAGGGAGCCGACCAGGAAGCTGATCGACGTCGGACGCATCTGGCCCCAGAGCCCTCCGTACTTGCGCATGTCCTGCTCGTCCTTCATCGCGTGGATGACGTTGCCTGCCGCCAGGAACAGGAGGGCTTTGAAGAACGCGTGCGATAGGAGGTGGAACATGCCCGCTGAGTACGCGCCGATGCCGACGGCCAGGAACATGTAGCCGATCTGGCTCATCGTCGAGTAGGCCAGCACACGCTTGATGTCGACCTGCACGATAGCGATGGTTGCAGCGAACACGGCGGTTACGGCGCCGACGATCGCCACCGCGCCGTGCGCGTACGCGGCGATGTCGTAGACCGGATGCATGCGGGCCACGAGGTAGACGCCGGCCGTGACCATGGTCGCCGCGTGGATGAGGGCGCTGACCGGTGTGGGGCCCTCCATGGCGTCGGGCAGCCACGTGTGCAGGGGCAGCTGGGCGGACTTCGCCACTGCGCCCACGAGCAAGAAGAACGCGGCGAGCTCGAGCCAGCCGGAATCGCCGCCGCGCAGGGCCCCAAATACGCCGCTGTACGTGACGCCGTGCAGGTTTACGAACAGGACGAAGGTGCCGAGGATCATGCCGACGTCGCCGATCACGTTCATCACGAACGCCTTCCGAGCGGCGAGCACGGCCGAGCGGCGCTGGTACCAGAACCCGATCAGCAGGTACGAGCTGAGACCCACCATCGCCCAACCGATGATCAGGAAGATGAAGTTCCCCGACAGGACGAGCAGCAGCATCGAGAAGATGAAGATGTCCATGTAGGTGAAGAAGCGGGCGTAGCTGGGGTTGTCCTCGTGCTCCATGTAGCCGACGGAGTAGGTGACGATCAGGCCGCCCACCCCCGTGATGACGAGGCACATGAACAGCGAGAGGTTGTCGACGAGCAGGTTGAACGGCACCTCGAACGAGCCGCTCTTGATCCACGTCCAGTAGGTGAAGTCCCCGTTTACCTTGCCCAGGAACAGCACCAGCGTCGCCATGAACGACAGCCACACCACGCCGGGGCCGACGATCACGGTGAAGACCCGAGGCAGGCGCCATCCGCGTCCCGCGAGCACCAGCGCTCCCGCTGCGGGGAAGAGGAGGATGAGCAACGCGAGCGTCTGGTTGCTCATCCCTTCAGCTCGCTGAGGTCATCGATGTCCTCGGCGTCCCGCTGGCGGAAGATGTCGACGAGGATCGCCAGGCCTACCACAGCCTCAGCGGCGGCGACCGTCATCGACATCAGCGCGAAAAGCTGGCCTTCCATGTTCTGCAGCTGGCGCGCGAACGTGACCAGGGCGAGGTTGGCGGCGTTCAGCATCAGCTCGATCGAGATCAGGATCACGAGCGGGTTGCGCCTGACCAGCACGCCCACGGCGCCGAGCACGAATAGGATCGCGCTGAGGAGCAGGAACCAGGAGGCGTCGAGCTGCGAGCCGCCGATCGTCAAGGTGCTCATGCGTCGTCGACGCGCTTGCGGCTGAGGTAGATCGCGCCGATCGCGGCCACGAGCAGCAGGATCGAGGTCAGCTCAAAGGGATACAGGTAGGTCGTGAAGAGGCCGACCGCGATCGACTGCACCGTGCCGAAGAACGACAGGTCTGCCTTCTCCGGCTGGCGGTACTGAATGCCCTGCAGCATCGCCCACATCAGGCCGAGCAGCACGAGGAGGAAGACTGCGGAGAGCCAGGACTGGAAGCGCAGCCGGCCGCGTCCCAGCTCGCGCGAGGGGCCGAGCAGCGCGATCACGAACAGGAACAGGACCATGACCGCGCCCGCGTACACGATGATCTGCACCGCGAAGATGAACTGCGCGCTGAGGAGGAGGAACAGGACGGAGAGCGAGAGCATCACCACCACGAGGCTCAGCACGGATCGGATCGGCTGGTGAAAGGCGACGACTCCGAGTCCGCCCAGGATGGCCAGGGCGGCGAAGACGAAGAAAACTGCTACTGCCAACTGTTCCTCCCCATTTACGGGGAGGTCCCCGGCTTGGCCGGGGGGTGGGGACTGTCCTTACCTTTGGCTTCCAGCCTGGCCTGCACGTCGGGCGGCAGCGGCTCGAGCAGCTTCTCCTTGGTGTAGATGAACTTCTCCCGGCTCGTGTCCGACAGCTCGTACTCCGGCCCGAGCACGATCGCCTGGACCGGGCAGGCCTCCTCGCAGTAGCCGCAGAAGATGCAGCGCAGCATGTTGATCTCGTAGGTCTTGGCGTAGCGCTCGCCGGGAGAGATGCGGTTCTCGTCGGTGTTCTCGGCCGCGATGACGAGGATGCATCCGACCGGACAGGCGGCCGCGCACAGCTCACAGCCGATGCACCGTTCGAGGCCGTTGTCATAGCGGCGCAGGTAGTGCCGTCCCCGGTAGCGCTCGGAGCGCGGTGTCTTGTCCTCGGGATACATCGTGGTGACCACCGGGCGGAAGGTCTCGGCCAGGGTGGTCTTCAGCCCCGTCAGCAGGGCGCCGACGTCGTCCGCCACGCTGGGCTGCGTTTCCGCGCTTTCGTTCTCTTCGTCAGCCATCTAGCTCACCGCCACGAGGATGATCCCGGTCACGATGACGTTCGCGAGCGCAAGGGGCAGCAGCACCTTCCAACCCAGGCGCATCAGCACGTCGTAGCGAAGACGCGGGAAGGTGCCGCGGAGCCAAATGTAGAGGAAGATCATCAGCACGACCTTGATCAGGAAGGCGATCACCGGCGGCACAGGGCCGAGGTACCAGGCGCCGAAGAAAAGCAGCACCGCGAGGGTCGAGACGGTGATCACGTTCAGGTACTCGGCCAGGTAGTACATCGTGAACTTGAGCCCTGAGTACTCCGTCAGGAAGCCGCCGATGAGCTCCTGCTCTGCCTCAGGGAGGTCGAAGGGCGTGCGGTTGGTCTCTGCCGTTGCGGAGATGAGGTAGATCAGAAAGCCGATCGGGGTGAGGAGGATGAGCGGGATCGGCCCGTGATAGGGACCCCAGTCAACCGTGAAGCCGGCGATGTCGCGCAGTCGGAGCGAGCCGACGATCATGAAGGTCGGCACCAGGGCCAGCCCCAGCGCCATCTCGTAGCTGATCAGCTGAGCCGCCGATCGCAGGCCCCCGAGCAAGGAGTACTTGTTGTTCGACGCGTAGCCGCCGAGCACTATCGCGTAAACGTTGAGCGAGCTCACCGCGAAGATGATCAGGATGCCGACGTTGACGTCGGCGATCCAGTAGACGGCGTTGCCCCACAGCCCGATCGGTATCACGGACCAGGCCAGAAACGCCGCGGCGACGCCGATAGTCGGCGCCACGACGTAGATGATCTTGTCCGTCTGCGCCGGGATGAAGCTCTCCTTGAACGCGAGCTTCACGCCGTCTGCGGCGAGCTGCATGAGGCCATACGGCCCGACTCGGTTCGGACCCGGCCGGCGCTGGATCCGACCCAGGGCGACCCGCTCGAACCACACGGTGTAGGCGGTCGCCGTGAGCACGACAAACAGCAGCAGCGTCATGGCGACGATGACGATGACCCAGTGCCCGATCGGGTTGTTGTAGAGGTCGTTCACGGGTGTGCCGGCCCGACCAGCACCGGCGTCGGCTCGGGGCTGGGATCTGGCGCGTGCAGCGCCAGCTCGCGCTGGATGGGGACGATGCCGGCGTAGTCCATCGGCGCGCCGAGGGCCGTGCCCAGCTCGCACAGCACCTGCCAGCCCTCCAGAAGCGGGGGGCGCAGCGCGATGGGCGGGCGCAGGAACTGGACCGTGCCTTCCAGGTTCGTGTAGCTCCCCTGGCGCTCCGCGAACGTGGCCGCCGGGAGAACCACGGCCTCCTGGTAACCCTCGCGCGAAAGGTGATCCCACGCCGCGACAAACTTGACCGAGCGCGGGATGCCCGCGGTCGGCGGCGGCCCCCAGCTCAGCAGCGCCTCCACGCCGTCCAGCTTGTCCCACCCGGCAACGCCGGCGGCCAGCGCGCCCCGCTCGTTGGTTCCGCGATAGAGCGGAAGCTCCTTGCCGCCGACCTGCCCGGCCAGGTCCCCGCAGGCGACGGCCAGCTCGTTGATGTCCTCGCTGCCGTGGCCGTCGCCGAAGAGGATGGCCACCAGGCCGCCCGGATCCTTCAGCCACGCGTGCGTGGCGAGCTTGCGCACCTCAGCCGCGGCGGATCTAGGCGCGTTGCGAATGTGGAGGGTGGCAGGGTGGCGATCCAGGTCCACGCCGTCCGGGTAAATGACGATGAGCTTCGCGCCGCGCTTGCTGACCGCCTTCTTGACGCGCAGGTCGACGATCGGCACGTCGTTCTCGATGTCAGACGCGACGACGATGATGACGCGCGCGTCATCTATCTCTTTGATGCGCATCGTTTCGCCCGCGGGCGCAGGAATGGCGGTGCGGCCGTGCATCTTCACCTTCGCGCCCTTGAGCGGCCCGTCGAGGAGCCGGCGGAACAGGAATGCCTCCTCGTTGGTGATGTCCTGGGGCAGCGAGACGCCGAGCCTGGAGCCCTTGCCCTTGATGCCGGCGGCGACTGCGTTGATGGCGTCCGCCCAGCCGGCCCGCGTTCCGCTAATCATCGGGGTGCGGATCCTCGCGGGATCGTTGACGTCGGTGTAGTCGAAACGGCCCCGGTCGCAGATCCAGCCCTCGTCGATGTCGTCGTTCTCGTGCGACGTGACGCGGACGAGCTGGTTCCGCCGCTGCCACTGCGTGACGCTGCAGCCGACCGAGCACTTCGAGCAGATCGTCTCGGTGTGGCTCATGTCCCACGGACGCGACTCGAAGCGCCAGACGCGCGACGTCAGTGCACCGACGGGGCAGAGGTCAATGATGTTGCCGCTGAAGATGGACTGCAGCGGCTGGTCGAACTGGCTCGTGATGAACGACCCCACGCCGCGTTCGTCGGTCGTCAGCTCCTGCTCCCACGCGATTTCGTCGTAGTAGCGGGTGCACCGGTAGCACAGCACGCACCGCTCGCGGTCGAGCGCGATCTTGTCCGACAGGGGGATCGGCTTCTTGAAGTGGAGTCGCGGGCCGTCGATTCGGCTCGTGGGGTAACCGTGACGGAAGGTGAAGTCCTGGAGGGGGCACTCCCCGCCCTTGTCGCAGACCGGGCAGTCGAGCGGGTGGTTGGCCAGCTCGAACTCGAGGATGTCCGCGCGGGCCTGCACCGCCATCGCGCTCTGCGTGCGCACCACCATGCCCTCCGCCACCGGCGTCGTGCACGCGGTCTGAGGCCGCGGCGGCCCGGGCGAGAAGTCGACGAGGCACAGGCGGCACGCGCCGACCGGGTCCAGCTTGTGGTGGTAGCAGAAGACCGGGATCTCGATGCCGACGGTCTTGGCCGCCTCGACGATCAGCGTGCCGGCCGGCACCGTGACCTTTTGGCCGTCGATCGTCAGGTTGACGTCAGGCATTCACTACAACCTTCCCGACGTTGCACTCGTGCCGCAGCGCGTGGTCCTCGTACTCATCGCGGAAATGGCGCAGCGTCGAATCGATGACCCAGCCACCCGAGTCACCCAGGCCGCAGAGGCAGCGGCCGTTCTGGAGTCCGTCCGAGACGCGCTGCAGCGTGTCGAGCTCTATCTGCGACCCCTCGTTGGCGAGGATGCGCTCGTAGGTCCGCACGGCCCAGTCCTGTCCGATGCGGCACGGCGTGCACTTCCCACACGACTCGTGGGCGTAGAACTGCAGGAGCCGGTGGGCGGCCCTGACGATGCAGTGCGAGTCGTCCATCACGATGACGCCGCCGGAGCCACCCATCGACCGGGCGGCCGCGAGCGCCTCCATGTCGGTGTGGGTGTCGAGCATCGACTCGGGCAGGACTGGAGCGGACGACCCGCCGGGCCAGAACACCTTCACCTTCCGCCCCTCCGGCGGCCCGCCGGCCAGCTCCATGATCACGTGGCGGAAGGTGACCCCGAGCTCGACCTCGTACACGCCCGGCTTGCGCACGTTCCCGCTCACGGTCAGGAGGCGCGTGCCGGGGGACTTGTCGGTCCCGAGCTTGGCGTAGGCGGCCCCGCCCATGTTGAGGATCACGGGCACGGTGGCGAGTGTCTCCACGTTGTTCAGCAGCGTCGGCCGACCCCACGCGCCCTTGACGGCGGGGAAGGGGGGACGGGAGCGCGGCTGGGCACGCTTGCCCTCGAGCGATTCGAGGAGGGCCGTCTCCTCGCCGCAGATGTAGGCGCCATGGCCGCGATACAGGCGGATGTCGAGCGGATAGTCCTTGCCGAACGGCTTCGGCCCGATGTAGCCCTTCGCCCGCGCCTGCTCGATCGCCTCGGTCAGCATTCGGTACGGCTCGTCGTACTCGCCACGGATGTACACCCATGCCTGGTTGGCCCCGACCGCATAGGCGGCGATCAGGATGCCCTCGACGACCATGTGCGGCGAGTTCTCGAGGATGTAGCGGTCCTTCGCCGTCCCGGGCTCGGACTCGTCGGCGTTGACGACGACATACTTGGGCCCCGGGGCGTCGCGGTTTATGAAGCTCCACTTCACGCCGGTGGCGAAGCCCGCGCCGCCGCGGCCGCGCAGACCCGAGGTCTTGACCTCGTTCGTGATGTCGGCCGGCGCCATGTCGAGAAGCGCCTTCCTCAGGGCGGTGTATCCGCCTTTGGATTCGTACACGTCGAGCTGGTGCAGGTTCGGCGTACCGAACCATTTCGTGAGGAGGTGCTGCGGTGCGTCGCCGGACGACCCACGCAGCTCAGGCATCTCTTTGGGGCCCCCGCGAAATCACGCCGAAGGCTCCGATTTCGCGGGGCTTTCGGTCTTCTTCTTCCGTGGGGCCCGGGGCTCCTTCACAGCGACCTCCCTCCCCACTTGCTGGGGAGGGCTGGAGTGGGGGGTCGCAAGTTCCCCACTCCGCCGCTCGGCGACCAGCTCGTCGATGCGCTGCGTGGTGAGGTCGTAGAGGTACCGGTGGTCGAGGCGCATCATCGGGGCGTACTCGCAAGCGCCCAGGCACTCGACCTCCTCGAAGCTGAAGAGTCCGTCGGCCGACACCTGGTCAGACCGCTCGACCCCGATCGCCTTCTTGACGTGCGAGACGATGTCGTTGGCTCCGCGAATCATGCAGCTGAGGTTCGTGCAGACATAAAAGCGGTGCTTGCCGATCGGGTCGAGGTGAAAGAGCGTGTAGAAGGTGGCCACGCCCTCGACATAGCCAGGGTCGAGCTGCAGCGCCGACGCGACCTCGCTCATCGCCTCCGGCGTGAGGTGGCCGAGCTCCTCCTGCGCAAGGTCGAGGGCGGGCATCACGGCCGATCGCGGCTGCGGGTACTTCGCGGGCAGCTCTTTGATTTCCTGGAGGATGTGAGAGGAAAGGACGCTCAACGATCGACGTCCCCGAGAACGGTGTCCGCCGTGCCGATGATCGCGACCATGTCCGCGACCATGTGGTTCATCGCCATCCGCTCGATCGGCTGGAGGTTTACGAACGACGCCGCGCGGAACTTCACACGCCGCGGCTTGTGAGTGCCGTCGCTCACGACGTAGCAGCCGTTCTCGCCGCGACCTGACTCGACCGCAACGTACACGTCGCCCGCCGGAACCGAGTAGCCCTCGGTGAACAGCTTGAAGTGGTGGATGACCGCCTCCATCGACGTCTCGAGCTCCTCGCGTGGAGGGGGCAGGACCTTGCGATCGTCGACGTTGACGGGCCCGTCGGGGAGGCGGTCGAGCGCCTGGCGGAGGATCTTCACCGCCTCGCGCATCTCCTTGATCCGGACCAGGTACCGGCCGTAGCAGTCACACATGTCGGAGGTGGCGATCTCGAAGTCGTAGTTCTCGTACCCCGAGTACGGCATCGTCTTGCGGAGGTCCCACGCGACCCCGGAGCCTCGCAGCATCGGGCCAGTCGCGCCGAGCACCTTGGCATCCTCGGCCGACAGTCTCCCGATGCCGATGGTGCGCGAGCGGAAGATCGGATTCATGGTCAGCAGCGCTTCGTACTCGTCGATGTTGCGCGGCATTTGATTGACGAACCGGTCGAGCATCTCGAGGAAGCGAGGCGTCGCGTCGGCGAACACGCCGCCGGGCCGGATGTAGGACGTGTGCATCCGAAAGCCTGAGATCTCCTCGTTCATGTCGAGGATCGTGTCGCGCTCCCGGAAGCAGTACATGAGCATCGTCGAGGCGCCCAGCTCGATGCCGCTCGTGCCGAGCCACACGAGATGCGACGAGAGCCGCGTCAGCTCGGACATGATCACGCGCAGGGCGTTGGCCCGCGGCGGCACCTCGATGCCCAGCAGCCTTTCCACCGCGAGCGCATACGCGAGGTTGTTGATGGGCGGCGAGAGGTAGTCGTGCCGGTCAGTGACGACGACCACCTGCTGCCAGCGGAGAGCCTCCGCCTGCTTCTCGATCCCGGTGTGGAGGTAGCCGATGACCGGCTTGATGCGCTTCACCTGCTCGCCGTCGAGGTCGACGATCAGCCGGAGCACTCCGTGGGTCGACGGGTGATGGGGCCCGAAGTTGATCGTGAGGAGCTCACCGCCGAAGGCGCCTTGCTCTCCAGTCTTCGTGACCGTGATTCCCTGGGCGACGGTGTCGGTCACGCTTTCTCGGGGGCGGTCTGCCACGTTGCGTGCTCTTCTGAGAACTCGACCACCTCGCCGCCCACTGGATAATCGCGGCGGAGAGGGTGCCCGACCCAATCGTCGGGCATCAGGATCCGGGTGAGGTCGGGATGGCCGTCGAACACGACACCGAACATGTCGTACGTCTCGCGCTCATCCCAGTTGGCCGGTGGAAAAAGGTCGCTGACGGAGTCGATTCGCGGGGGGTCGCCGTCGATGAAGG
Source organism: Candidatus Limnocylindrales bacterium (assembly GCA_035473355.1). Taxonomy (GTDB): domain Bacteria; phylum Chloroflexota; class Dormibacteria; order Dormibacterales; family Dormibacteraceae; genus 40CM-4-65-16. The sequence continues at coordinate 28,260 of DATIOJ010000108.1, read as the reverse complement.
CGCGGACGCGGATCTGCTCGCGGCTCTCCATGTTGCGCAGCTGGTACACGATCTCGAATCGCGCCGGCCATTCCCGCGACGAATCGGCCAGGTGGTCGACGCAGGTCAGAAAGACGAGCAGCCGGTACCCATCCTCGCGCAGGGCGGCCAGGGCGTCGTGCACAGTTTCCGCGCCGACGGTGATCCACGAGTCGCCGGCGCTGACGCCTTTTTCGGTGATCAGCGTTTCGGGAATCACTGGCGGGGCGTGATCCCTTGAGCCTTGATCCGTTCTTGCAGGATCATCAACGCGTTCAGCAGGTCCTCGGGCCGGGGCGGGCAGCCCGGGATGTATACGTCCACCGGCACGACCTTGTCCACGCCCTGCAGGAGCGCGTAGTTGTTGAAGACGCCGCCCGTGGACGCGCAGGCGCCCATCGAGATGACCCACTTCGGCTCCGGCATCTGGTCGTACACGGTGCGCAGGACCGGGGCCATCTTCTGCGACACCCGGCCGGAGACGATCAACAGGTCGGCCTGGCGGGGCGACGCTCGAAAAGCCTCCGACCCGAAGCGCGCGATGTCCACGCTCGCGGTCGCGGTGTGGATCATCTCGATCGCGCAGCACGCAAGGCCGAACTGCAAGGGCCACACCGAGTTGCCGCGACCCCAGCCGATCAGCTTGCCGAGCGTCGTCGTCAGGACGTTCTGGCCGAGCGACTCGGCGAGGGCCTCTACTCCCAATCCAGGCCTCCCTTGCGCCAGATGTGGGCGAGTGCGATCCCAAGGATGCCCACGAAGATGAGCATCTCGATCAGACCGAACCACTTGAGCTGCCGCAGCAGCACCGCCCAGGGATAGAAGAAGACAGCCTCGACGTCGAAGATGATGAACAGCATCGCCGTCAGATAGAAGCGCAACGAGAGACGCCTCACGGCCGGCGTGTCGGGGATGATGCCCGACTCGTAGGGCAGGAACTTGCGCTTGAAGGGCTTGGACGGTCCCAGGACGAAGCTGAGAGTCACCAACGCTCCGATCAGCCCGAACACGATCAAGACGAAGATCAGAAGTGGGACGTAGCTGTCGAGCAACGCGTCCTCCCGGACAAGTTGGCTTGCAGGGACGTGGTTAATTCTATGTGGAGCTTGAGAAAAGCTTCTCCCCCCACGTCGGGGAGGTGGCTCTTCCCCGCTTGCGGGGAAGTCCGGCTCTTGTCCTCCCCATCTATGGGGAGGTGCCGGCGAAGCCGGCCGGGGGGCAGGCCGGGACGGGGCGGCCGGAGGGGCCTGCCGAAGCCGTTCTTGGGCAGCGGGGTTCCTGCCGAGGCAGGTGGTCGCCCCGGACCTAGGCGTCCTTGCGGCGGTGCTCGATCGTCACGCCGCGCGACAGCGTCGCGTGGATGGGGCAGTAACGGTTGCAGGCCCAGTCGATGGCGCGGTCGACGAGCTCCTTGTCGGTCTTGCCATCCCATCCGCAGTGAAAGGTGACGCGGATCTTGGTGAACGCCTTGGGCCAGTCCGGCTCGCGCTCTCCCTCGACCTCGACCTCGAGCGAACGGAGCGGTTGCTTGAACTTCTTGAGCAGGAGCACCGCGTTGAGGCCTGTGCATGCGCCGAGGGTGCCGAGCAGCATCTCGGTCGGCCGCATCGCGGCGTCGTCACCAAAGATGGGCGCTTCGTCGATCTCGGCTTTGTGACCCGACTCGGACAGGATCTCGAAGCGGACCTTAGAGCCCGTCCAGCGCGCGGTCGCCTTTGTCACTGCCGGAACTATAGTCACCGTCAAGCCGATGCCTGACGTGCGCGACAGTTTTCGCAACGTGGCCGCGAACTACGCGCGGTCGAAGTTTCACGCCTCGTCAGAAAGGTTGCAGGAGGTCCTCGACCTGGTCCAGCCGCAGCGAGGCGACCTGGCGCTCGACGTGGCCACCGGGACCGGCAACACGGCTTTCGCGCTCGCGCCGCACGTACGGAGGGTGATCGGCCTCGACCTGACGCGCGAGATGCTCAACGAGGCGCGCCGGATCGCCGAAGAGAGAATGGTCAAGAACGCCGATTGGGTGATCGGTGACGCGGCCCGCCTTCCCTTTCAGGACAACACCTTCGACGTTTACGTGGTTCGCGCCGCGCCGCACCACTTTCGGGACGTGGACGCTTTCCTGGCCGAGGCTTTCCGGGTCCTGAAGCCAGACCGCGACGCGGCCTTCGTCGACTGCGCTCCGCCGATTCCTGCGCGTGACGTGCTGCACGAGGTCGAGGTGCGCCGTGATCCGTCGCACGTGATGTCGCTGACCGTCGACGAGTGGGTCGGCAGGCTGGAGCGCGCCGGCTTTGCGGTCGAGCTGGCACAGGCTCGCGAGCTGGACTGGGACTTCGAGGAGTGGATGCACACCCAGGAAATCGGGCCAGGGCTGTCGGCGGAGCTCGCGCAGCTCATCGACGACGCCGAGGGCGAGGCGCGCGAGCAGCTGCATCCGATGTGGCGCGACGGAAGGCTGTGGCACGCCTACTGGCACTGCCTGATCCGGGCCCACAAACCAGGTAGGTGAGCTCCCCTCCCCGCCCGCCGGGGACGGTTAGGGTGGGGGCGTGGGCAAGCCATTAGGCGAGGGCGAGGCCATCGTGCTGATCGACAAGGTCGGGCGACGCCATCGGGTGCGCCTTCGTGCCGGCGAGCGGCACTCGATCCACTCCGGCCTGATCCAGCACGACGACCTGATCGGCCGGCCCGAGGGCGTGTTGGTCACCACGCAGCTGGGAGCCAGGCTGCTGGCGGTTCGGCCGACGTTCGCCGAGCAGGTCACGGGCCGGCGCCGGCAGACGCAGCCGATCTACCCCAAGGACCTGGGTGCGATCGTCGTCGGCGCCGACCTCTACCCGGGCGCGAGCGTGCTCGAGGCGGGCACCGGGACGGGCGCCCTGACGCTGGCGGCCCTGCGGGCGGTCGGCGAGCGAGGCCGGGTCGTCAGCTACGAGGCTCGCGAAGAGTTCCTGGAGGCGGCCCGGCGCGGGATCGTGGAGACGCTGGGCGCTTTGCCCGACAACCTCACCCTGAAGCTCGGCGACGTCTACCTCGGCGTGGAGGAGACCGAGGTGGACCGCGTCCTGCTCGACCTCCCGGAGCCCTGGCAGGCCGTGCCGGCGGTCAAGGGAGCGCTGCGCCCGGGCGGCATCGTGTTCGCGCACTGCCCCAACGTGAGCCAGGTTCAGCGCTTCTTCGACTGCCTCCGCGAGGTGCGGGGGTTCGGGATGCTGGAGGCGTACGAGCTGCTCCAGCGGGGGTGGACCGTACGGGGAAGGAGCATGCGTCCGTCGCACCGGATGGTCGCCCACACCGGGTTTCTGTGCTTCGCCCGCCGGCTGGGCGAGGACGTGGTTTTCGAACCGGAAGGCGAGGGTTTTCGGTAACGAATCGCGGGCAGGCACCGTTTTTCCTGCATGGGGCGCCGCGTACTCAGAATCGTCACCTTCACCGTCTCAGCAATGGCCACCATCGCGCTCTTCGCGGTCGCCCCCGTCACCCTGGCCAGGGCCTGATGTAAACGCGCCCCCGCGCTAGCATTTCCCAGAGATGAGCGGGGGGCGGGTGCCTATCCAGGTCACTGTCACCGGCGCGGCCGGCCAGATCGGCTACGCGCTGGTGTTTCGGATCGCGTCCGGGCAGATGTTCGGCCCCGAGCAGCCCCTCGTGCTGCGGATGCTGGAGATCGAGCCGGCCATGAAGGCGCTAGAAGGCGTGGCGATGGAGCTCGACGACTGCGCGTTTCCAATGCTCGCCGGGATGGAGCTCACGAGCAAGGCCGAAGAGGCGTTTGAAGGCACCAACTGGGCCCTCCTGGTCGGGTCCGTCCCGCGCAAGCAAGGGATGGAGCGCAGCGACCTGCTGGCCGTCAACGGAGGCATCTTCGCTCCGCAGGGCAAGGCGATCGCCAAAAAGGCCGCCAGCGATGTGAGGATCCTCGTCGTCGGCAACCCATGCAACACGAACTGCTACATCGCGCGGATGAACGCGACCGAGATTCCGGACGACCGGTGGTTTGCCATGACGCGGCTCGACGAGAACCGCGCTCGCATTCAGCTCGCCAGGAAGGCGAAGGCCCCGGTCGCGGCCGTGTCCAACGTGGCCGTCTGGGGCAACCACTCCACGACGCAGTACCCCGACGCGCGCAACGCGCGCATCGCGCAGCTGCCTGTCTTCGACGTCATCGATGACCACGGTTGGCTCAAAGGAAAGTTCATCGAGATCGTGCAGAAGCGCGGCGCGGCCGTGATCGAGGCGCGTGGCGCGTCGTCGGCGGCGTCCGCGGCCAACGCGGTCGTCGACTCGGTGGTCAGCATCCGGACGCCGACTCCGTGGGGCGACTGGCACTCCCTCGCCGTGATGAGCCATGGCGAGTACAACGTGCCGGAAGGCCTGCAGTTCGGCTTCCCCATACGGTCCGACGGCGAGCGGTGGGAGGTGGTCCCGGACCTCAAGCACGACGACGACGCCTGGGATCGGATCCGGAAGACGACGGAGGAGCTGCTCCAGGAGCGGGACATGGTCAAGGACCTGATCCCCGCCCCGACTCAGACGTGAAGAAAAAGCTGCTGCGCGCGGTCGACGAGGGTCGCGAACGCGAGGCGGAGCTGGAGGCATTCGTCGTCGACGAGCCGGCCAACCCCGACGGTCGCTGGAACGCCAAGGATCACCTTGCGCACGTGTCCTGGTGGCGCTCGCGGAGCGCGCTGACGCTGAGTGCGGTGCGCACCGGCGGCGAGCTTCCACCGCCCGTCCCGGACGACGATGACGTGCAGAACGCGATCATCTACGCCGAGGTGAAGGATCGCCTCGCCGCTGATGTCAAGGCGGATGCCGCCGACTCCTGGGCGGCGCTCCGGAAGGCGATCCAGGCGTCGTCGGAGGCGGACCTCGCGAAACCGCATCCCCAGCGGCCTGAGTCTCGGGTGTGGGAAGCGGTGCCAGGCGCTGTCGGTCACGCCGGGACCCACGTCTGGTCGTGGTACCTGGACGTAGGTGACGAGAACCGGGCAATGGCAGTCGCGCAGTGGGCTTGCGACCTGGAAGGCAGCTTCTTCACCGAGCCGGAGCAGCTCGCAAACTCGCGCTACAACCTCGCCTGCGTGTACGCCCGCCTCGGCAAGGCCGACCAGGCGCTGCCGCTTCTCCGCCAGAGCTTCGAGGCGAAACCGGAGCTGGTGGCCTGGGCGCGTAAAGATCGGGATCTCGATCCGATTCGGGAGGAGCTCGCTCCTATCCTCTTGTGAGTGTGGCGATCCTGGGTTCCGCGACAGATTCGCGGCACCGGCGGCCGGAGCCAGGGAAAGGGTGGCGCGGCTAGGAGCGCATCGTTAGATGCGTGACGACGTAGCGCCGGGCCCCTTGACGCGGGCTTCAGCGCCGCAGGCGCCCGGGCGCCGAGGACGCGAAGATGCGCGGAACATCGGGAGCGCCGCACTCTGATGAGTGTCGTCCTCGACCGTCACTCGTACCCTTTCACCGCGATCGTCGGCCAGGAGTCGATGAAGCTCGCCCTGATTCTGAACGCGATCGTCCCGACGATCGGCGGCGTGCTCATCCGGGGCGAGAAGGGGACGGGCAAGTCGACCGCGGTGCGCGCGCTGGCGCGCCTGCTGCCGGAGCACGACGTCGTCGAGGGCTGCCACTTCAGCTGCGACCCCGCCGACCGCGAGGCGCTGTGCGCGGATTGCCGGGCTCGACTGCAGACCGCGGGATCTCTGCCGCACCACAAGCGCCGGATGCGGGTGGTCGAGCTGCCCATCAACGCCTCGGAGGATCGCGTCGTCGGCACGATCGACATCGAGGCGGCCCTGCGGACGGGGACCCGGCGTTTTGAGCCGGGCGTCCTTGCCGAGGCCAACCGCAACATCCTGTACGTCGACGAGGTCAACCTCCTCGACGACCACCTGGTCGACGTTCTCCTGGATGCGGCCGCGATGGGCGTCAACGTCATTGAGCGGGAGGGCGTCTCGTACAGCCACCCCTCCCGGTTCATCCTCGTCGGAACGATGAACCCGGAGGAAGGCGAGCTGCGTCCGCAGCTGCTCGACCGCTTCGGGCTTTGCGTCGACGTAGAAGGCATCCGCGACCCCGACGAGCGCGTCCTGATCGCCGAGCGCGACGCGGCCTTCAAGCGGGGCGACCACGAGTTCGCCAACGAGTTCGCATCCGCGGACGCCAACCTGTCGCGAGCGCTGGCGGAGGCCATCGCCAGGGTCAAGGACGTCCGGGTCACCTCCGGCCACACACGCCTGATCTCTTCGATCTGCGTCGAGGCCGAGGTGCTGGGCCATCGCGCGGACGTTGTGATCGACCACGCCGCTCGCGCGCTGGCCGCGTATCGGCGGCACGGATCGCCGAGCCGCGAGGACATCTACGACGCGGCCACGCTGGCCCTGGCGCATCGCGCGCGGCAGCCGCTCAACCGCGACCAGGACGACACGACGGCGCCCGAGCACGGTGAGCAGCAGGAGGGATCCCAGCCCTCGGACTCTGAGGCCGGTGATCCGCAGGCGTCGGACAGTGACGCGTCGACCGAGGCCAACGCGGAGCAGAGCGCGAGCGCCTCGGACACGGGGCAGCAGTCCGCGGGCGCCGACACAGGCGTCACCACCGGCGGGGCGAGCGGCCACGAGTCCGCGCCCGAGGCTTTGCAGACCTTCAACCTCCGGCGCATCGACCTCCCGCGCCAGCGTCGGGTGCGCAAGCAGGGCGGCAAGCGTGCGGCGAGCCAGACGCCCGACCGGCGCGGCCGCTACGTCCGGGCAGAGCCCAAGGAGAAGGTGAGCGACCTGGCCATCGACGCGACGGTGCGCGCGGCTGCGCCCCTGCAGCGGGAGAGGGGCCGGCGGCACGGCGAGCGCCTGCGGCTCGAGCGACACGACCTCCGGCAGAAGGTTCGCGAGCGGAAGGTCGGCAACCTGATCGTGTTCGTGGTCGATGCGTCGGCGTCGATGGACGCCGAGCAGCGGATGGCTGCCACCAAGGGCGCCATCCTCTCGCTGCTGCAGGACGCCTACGTGCGGCGCGACCGCGTCGCGGTCGTGATCTTCAAGAACCGAACCGCGGAGGTTGTGCTGCGGCCGACCTCGAGCATCTCCCTGGCGCGGCGCCGGCTGGAACGTCTATCCGTCGGCGGCACCACGCCCCTGACGCATGGGCTGATGGCCGGCTACAAAGTCGTCAAGACGGAGCTGCTCCGCGACCCGACCATACGGCCGCTCCTGGTACTCATCAGTGACGGCCGAGGCAACATCTCGATGTTCAAGGAGGAGCCGCTGGTCGAGGCGCAGAAAGTTGCGGCGCTGATCGACGCCGAGGACATCGACGCCCTGGTGATCGACTCGGCGCGCGACTACAGCCACCTGCCCTCTGTCCAGCACCTCGCCCGGGTTGCGCCGATGTACCAGACGTACGCGATCAACGCTTGCGCGGACCTGGCAGAGCGGATGGGCGCGCATTATTACGGGCTCTATGACCTTTCCCGGGACGAGATCGCGACCGCGGTGGAGAGAGAGCTGGGCCGGAGCCGCTAGCCTCCTCTTCCTGATCTCTTGCGCGTGCGGTTCTTCCGAGATCGCGGCGACGAGTCCGTCGCCGACCGAGGCCGTCACGGTGAGCCCCGTGGCCAGTCCCACCGTCGACACCGGTGAGGCGCCGCTTCCCCAGCAGGTCCTTCCGCCGGCGACTGACCCACCGCTGGGCAACCTGTGCACCGCACCCGTGACTATCCTGGCCGACGGCAACGTCAGCCCGCTCCTGTGCAAGACAGGCGCCGTCAACGTGAAGGCGTGGCAGTACTACGCCAGCGTCAGCTCGAGCGTCCTCGGGCTTGGTCTCAACCCGACCCAGGGCCAGGTCGAGTCATCGATCTGCGACGACTACAAGCACGGCCACGCGACAAAGCCCGAAGAGACCAGCGGGTACAAGCTGGCCACGGCGTACTACGGATGGAAGTTCAACGTGGACCCGGCCAACGTGAGCTGTCAGTAAAAGCGCCGGTAACATCTAGCCGCAAGCATGGCAATCGACCGCTACTCCTACCCGTTTACGGCGATCGTCGGACAGGACGAGATGAAGCTCGCGCTCGTCCTCAACGCGATCAACCCGACCATTGGCGGCGTGCTGATCCGGGGCGAGAAGGGGACGGGCAAGTCGACGGCCGTCCGGGCGCTTGCTCGCCTCCTGCCGGAGCAGCAGGTCGTCGAGGGCTGCCACTTCGGCTGCCACCCGGACGACCCTGAGGACTGGTGCCTCGACTGCCGCGAGCGGGCTTCAGCCGGCGCGCTTCCGGTCGCCACCCGGCGCATGCGCGTGGTCGAACTGCCGATCAACGCCTCCGAGGACCGCGTGGTCGGAACGATCGACCTCGAAGCCGCCCTGAAGGAGGGCTCGCGGCGGTTTGAGCCAGGTGTCCTGGCCGAGGCCAATCGCAACATCCTCTACGTCGACGAGGTCAACCTCCTCGACGACCACATCGTCGACGTGCTCCTGGACTCCGCCGCGATGGGAATCAACACCGTCGAGCGCGAGGGCGTCTCGTTCTCGCATCCGTCGCGGTTCATCCTCGTGGGCACCATGAACCCCGAGGAGGGCGAGCTGCGCCCGCAGCTGCTCGACCGCTTCGGGCTCTGCGTCGACGTGGAAGGCATCCGAGACCTCGATCAACGCGTCGCTATCGTCGAGAAGCGCGCGCTATGGGAGGACGATCCCAACCTCTTCTACCAGCAGCACGCGGAGTCGGAGCAGGCAGTGAAGTCGCGGATCTCAGAGGCGATAGCGACGTTCCCCGAGGTCACCTTGCCGCGCTCGATCCTGCGCCTGATCGCGCAGATCTCGATCGCGCTGGAGGTCGACGGGCACCGCTCCGACCTGGTGTGCGCGCGGGCAGCGCAGGCGAAGGCGGCCTACGACAGCGCCGATGAGGTGGGCGTCAGCCACGTCGGTGAGGTCGCGGAGATGGTGTTCGCGCACCGCGTGCATTCGGTTCCGTTTGGCAAGGGCGGTCCCAACCTCAGTGAGGTGATCTCGCGGATGGTGGGGCAGGGCTAGACCGACCAGCCCCTCCGGCGCTTCGCGCCACCTCCCCACAGGTGGGGAGGAGGCACCTCCCCATAAATGGCGAGGACGTAGCGGTCCGACACTAGACTGTGGCGCCATGGCCGCGTCCCAGGAATCTTCTCTCCAGCCGCGGCGCGCGGCCGAGCTGCTCGATCGGGTGGAGAAGAACATCCACCGCGTCATCGTCGGCAAGGACCGCGTCGTGCGCCTGGCGCTCGCCGGGCTCGTGTCAGGCGGTCACGTGCTGCTTCAGGACCTTCCAGGGACTGGCAAGACCATGCTCGCGCGCGCGCTGGCAACGTCGGTCGGCGGGTCGTTCCGGCGCATCCAGTGCACGCCTGACCTGCTGCCCGCGGACATCACTGGGTCGAGCGTCTTCAACCAGAAAGACCTGACCTTCGAGTTCGTCCCCGGGCCGATCTTCCCCAACATCGTGCTCGCGGACGAGGTCAACCGCGCGACACCGCGGACCCAGTCAGCGCTCCTCGAGGCGATGGGCGAGGGGCAGGTCACCGTCGAGGGAACCACCCGCGTGCTCGACCGCCCGTTCTTCGTCGTCGCCACGCAAAACCCCGCGGAGTTTCTCGGCACCTACCCGCTGCCCGAGTCGCAGCTCGACCGCTTCGTGCTCGCCGCGGAGATGGGCCCACCGACCGACGCGGAAGCGCTCGAGGTCCTGGCGCGACGCGAGCACGGCGATCCGATCGCCGAGCTGGCCGCGGTCATCGACGTCCGCGAGGTCATCGAGCTCCAGGAAGCGTGCCTGCGCGTCGTCGCGGCGCCGGCCATCCGCACCTACATCGTCGCCCTCCTCGATGCGATCCGCGGGCGAGCCGACGTGATCCTTCCGGCCAGCATGCGGGCCGGCGTCTACCTGCAGCGCGCGGCGCAAGCGTGGGCGCTGTTCGAGGGACGGGACTTTGTGCTGCCAGACGACGTCAAGCTGCTCGCGGTGCCTGTGCTGGGACACCGACTCGGCATGCGCGCGAGGGGCAACGCGGCCGCGATGCTTAACGAAATCGTCGCGGCGCTCCCGATTCCTCCGCTCCGCCAGCACTAGGAGGCCGACGCTGAAGCCCACCTGGCGGGTGCCCGGGGCCATCACCCTGTGGCTGCTTCTCGTCTGGTACGGCGCCACCTCCGCGGTGTCGTGGCTCTTTCTGCTTGCGGGCTGGATGGTCGCGCTGATCGCGGCCGCGGCCGCCTACGCCCTGTGGAACCGCGCGGGCCTGCGGCTTGACATGCAGGTGCGCGCGAGCACTCCCGGCCCGGATTCGCCGGCGGCGGAGCTGCCGGAGCAGCTGCTCCGCACCGCTCCCGCGCGAACTCTCTTCGAAGGGGACGGGGCGGAGGTCGAGGTTGGTCTCGAAACCTCCGGCGCAGGACGGGGACCGGCGTGGGTGGCAGGGCGCATCGGCGACGAGGAGGTCACGCTCGCCACTGGTCTCGTCCCGCGGAAGGGCTGGCGAAGCACTCATGCGGTGCCCAGCCTGCGGCGCGGCGTGCTCGGCGCGACGGGATGGACCATAGGCAGCAGCGATCCGCTCGGCTTCTTCCAGGGCAAGCGCCGCTGCCCGGACTCGGAGGTCGCCCTGGTGCTTCCACGCTTTGCGTCCCTGGCCAGGCAGCGCCTGGTGCGCGAGCTCGAGACGGCCGTCACGTCGCCTCGGGCTGGATCCGGCAACGAGCTCTTTGGAATCCGCGAGTATCGGCCAGGCGATTCGCTGCGCCGCATCCACTGGAGGTCGAGCGCGCGGAGGGGCGAGCTGGTCGTGCGCGAGTATGAACCACCCGGCGTGCAGACCGTGGGCATCGTGCTCGATCCCTCGCCGCCGAACGTCGAGGTGGCGGACCAGATCGCGCGCATCGCCGCCTCTGAGGCGTGGGACTGCCTGCGGGACGGGGGGCGGGTCGAGATCTGGGCGCCCGGGTTCGAGCCGACCGACTCTCCGCGTGACCTGTGGGGCCTGCTCGAGTGGTTGGCGCGATATCCGGACTGTCCGCCTGGACCGGCCGCCATCGACATGTCGACTGCGGTCGCGATCACCGCGGATCCGCAGCTGCTCGAGCTGGGTGCCGTCCGGAGATGGCTCGTCGGGGACGCGGAGGTCGAGGGAGAGATCGAGTTCGAGCGGGTGGGGACGGCGTGGCCTCTCTGATGCGCCGCTTGCGGCTTCCTGCGTCACCGATCGAGCAGTCGGTCGAGGCGCGCGCCTTTGTGTTCTCGGCGTTTGCCGTCGCCGCGCTCGCGATCGTGCTTTACGGCGTGGACTACGTCGTTCCCATCGTTGGCGTGGTCGCCTCAGCCGCCGGCCATGTCGTCAGCTATCGAGAGCGCAACCTGCGGCGCGGGTTCTGGCGCCAGGCGCTCCTCGCCGCGCTGATCTTCGGGGCGCTCTTCTACGTGATCGCCGACTCATCGCTCGCGCTGTTCGGCGGGACGCTGCCCCAGGCGAACTTCGCCATCCTCCTGGTGGCGATCACGAGCTTCGACCTGAAGACCCGCCGCAACTGCTACTCGAGCCTGTGGATCAGCCTGGCGATCGTGTACCTCGCGGCCGTTTACGCGTGGGACTACGAGTTCGCGATCCTGCTCGCGCTCTGGCTGCTGTACTTGGTCGGCTTCTGGATCGCTTCTCACCTACGACGCATCGACGCGGGTGTCCGCGTGCCGGCGCGCGCCATGGCCCTGATGCTCGGCGCCGCGCTCGTCGGTGGCATGGTGCTGTTCGTCGTCTTGCCTCAGCCGGCCGGCGCGCCGATCTCGCCAGTCGTCATCTCCCTGCCCAACTTCACGAGCTTCAAAGGCGATATGGAGAGCGCCGCCCTGCCGCTGGTCCAGCTGACGGGCGACTCGACCGGTGCCACGACGAGCGTCGACCTACATTTCCGGGGCCGGCTGGGCACGGCACCCGTCATGTACGTGCGCACGGGTGCGCCGGCGTACTGGCGCGGCCTGGTCTTCGACGTGTATCGCAACGGCGTCTGGACCGCCTCGGACCATTTCTACCGCCAGACCGAGCCGTACGTGCCGCCGCGGCTCCTGCCGCAGCCGCCGGGTCACAACCTGGGGACCTTCGTACAGACCTTTCACGTCCTGCGCCCGCTGCCGGGCGTCATCTATGCCGCGTATCCGCTCCAGAGCCTCTACGCGCCGGTGGCGGCGCTGCGCGAGGACGCGTACGGCACCTTTCACACTCCGGACCAACTGCGTCCCGGCGTCACCTACTCGGCCGTCTCCTACATCCCCGACCTCTCTCCTCAGAGCCTCCGTGCCGACGAGAACGAGGCTGTTTTCGAGGATCCCAACGGCGCCAACCTCGACTACGGTTCTCTCTCTCAGCCGGCGCGCGCGCTGGCGGCCGATGTCGTCACCGGCACGACCAACGAGTTCGACACCGTGCTGGCCTTGACGAGGTACCTGCAGCGGAGGTACACGTACACGCTGGACCTGAGTCCGGTCCCGTCAAGGCGCGACCCGGTCGACTGGTTCCTCTTTGACGTCAAGCGAGGCTACTGCGAGCAGTTCGCGACCGCCGAGGCGCTGATGCTGCGCAGCCTCAACATCCCGGCCCGCCTGGTGACCGGCTACTCGACAGGCGACTATGACCCGATCCTCAACCAGGCGGTCGTCCGCGAGCGCGACGCCCATGCGTGGGTCGAGGTGTGGTTCCCCAACCACGGATGGGTGCCCGTCGATCCGACCCCTGGCGTGTCCGCCCTCGCGGCGACGCGGTTCCCGAGCCACTGGGCCGCGGGCGGCGTGGCGCACCTGATCCCGCACCTCACCGTGTCCGCGCCCGCAGCGGCTCTCGGATCGCTGGGCGCTTTCGGCGTGATCCCGGCGGGCATCGCCATCGCGGCGATCCTCGTCGTCGCCTACGCGTGGCTGCGGCGCCGGATGAGGCTGCCTCGTCGCAAGGCCGAGCCGGGCGAGTCGGAGCTGCTCCGTCTCTATGCGCGCGTGCAGCGCAAGATGCGCCGCCGGCGCGCGCCGCCGGAGACTCCCCTCGAGTACGAGGAGGCGATGCGATCTCTGTTATTGAAGGAACTGACTCAGGCCGTCAACGAGGGCGCCTACGCGGGACGCTGGCCGGCGCCCGAACGGGTGCGCGAGATGGCCCGAGGGGTCCTCGCGAAATCAAGCCGAAGGCTCTGATTTCGTGGGGATGGAGCGGATATCCTGACCTCAATGGTCCAAGCACTTAAAACAACGGGCGCCGAAAGCGTTCGGTGGAATCTCAGCGATCTTTTCGCGGGCCCCGACGACCCGAAGATCGATGACGTTCTCGCGCGCGAGCTCGAGCGCGCGAATGCATTCGAGGCGAAATACAAAGGAAAGGTGGCTGACCTCGAGCCGAAGGAATTCGCCGCCATGATGCGCGAGCTGGCGGATTACGAGGAGACATCGGTCAAGCCCGAGGTCTACGCGTACATGCTCCACAGCCAGGACACGCAGGACCACGCCGCGGGGCGTCTCCTGGCCAAGGTGCGCGAGGCCAGCGCCGAGCGCGGGGCCCACCTGGTGTTCTTCTCGCTGGAGCTGGCCCACGTGTCCGACCCGCACGCAGCAAGGCTCTACGCCGACCCCGCATCTTCCACGTACCGGCACACCATCGAAGAGGCGCGCAAGTTTCGGCCGCACCAGCTGTCCGAGCCGGAGGAGCGCGTGCTCACCGACTTCAGCCCGGTCGGGAACAGCGCGTGGGTGCGCATGTTCGACGAGCTGTGCGCGCGGATCAGGGTCGGCGTCGATGGCCAGGAGGTTTCACTCGACCAGGCCCTGACGCTCCTTCGCGAGCCAGACCGCGAGGTCCGCCGCCGGGCGAGCGGCGCGGTGACCGAGGCGCTGCGCGGGGACATCCGCACCCGCGGCTACATCTTCAACGTGATCCTGCAGGAGAAGACCATCGATGACCGCCTGCGGCACTTCCCAACGTGGATCAGCTCGCGCAACCTGGCGAACGAAACGTCTGACGCGGCGGTGCAGGCCCTGGTCGATGCCGTCACCTCTCGCTACGACGTGTCGGTCCGCTACTACCGCGTCAAGCGCAAGCTGCTCAACGTCGGCGACCTCCATGAGTGGGACCGGTACGCGCCTATCAGCACGACGACTCGTGACCTGACGTGGGAGGAGGCCAAGGAGCTGGTGCTCGGCTCGTACCGGCGCTTTTCGGACCGCGCGGGCCAGCTTGTTGAGCAGTTCTTCGACAAAGGTTGGATCGACGCGCCGGTGGCGCCGGGCAAGGCGGGGGGCGCGTACTGCATGCCCGTGACCCCGTACCACCACCCTTACGTCCTGATGAACTTCACCGGCAAGCTGCGCGACGCGCTGACGCTGGCCCACGAGCTGGGGCACGGCCTGCACGACCGGCTGGCGTCGAAGCAGCACATCTTCGACTACCACCCACCGCTGACCCTGGCCGAGACTGCGTCCGTCTTCGGCGAGGCCCTGACCTTCGACCGGATCATGGCCGAGGAGAAGGATCCGCAGATCCGCCTTGCCATGCTGTGCAGCCAGTGCGAGGACGCGTTCTCGACCGTCTTCCGGCAGGTCGCGTTCAACCGCTACGAGGACGCCATCCACAACACGCGCCGCACGGCGGGCGAGCTGTCGGTGGAGGAGCTCGGCGAGCTGTTCCAGGACAAGCTGCAGCCGATGTTCGGCGACGCGCTGACGCTCACCGACGAGCACAAGGTGTGGTGGAGCTACGTCAGCCACTTCATGCATACGCCGGGCTATGTGTACGCCTACGCCTTCGGCAACCTGCTCGCCCTGTCCGTCTATCACCGCTACCTCGAGCGGGGCCGGGGGTTCGTCGACGACTACCTCGACTTCCTGGCGGCGGGCGGTTCGACGCGGCCGGACGAGCTGGTCAAGCGGATCGGGATGGACATCACCGACCCGGGTTTCTGGGACGCCGGGCTGAAGATCCTCGACGGGATGGTTACCGAAGTCGAGCGCCTTGCGGGTTCCGTTTCTGGCGGCCGATAAACTTAGGAACCAGCAGCCCGTCCCGCCGCTCACGCGGCCCTTCGCAAGGAGTGACATGGCCGTCACGGAAACCGTTGCGACCACGGATCTCGAGTTCGCGCGCCAGCTCGGCCAGCAGCTGCGGGTCGACTCCATCCGCTGCAGCACCGCCGCCGGCTCCGGACACCCGACGTCCTCGATGTCCGCCGCCGACCTCATCGCGGTCCTGATCGCGCGCCACCTGCAGTACGACTGGAGCAAGCCCAAGGACCCGAACAACGACCACCTGATCTACTCCAAGGGGCACGCGTCGCCGCTCTGCTACGCGATGTTCAAGGCGGTGGGGGCGATCACCGACCAGGAGCTGATGACGTTCCGCAAGTTCGGGTCCCGGCTGCAGGGACACCCGACCCCCCTCATCCCCTGGGTCGACGTCGCCACGGGATCGCTGGGGCAGGGCCTGCCCATCGGCGTCGGCGTCGCCCTGGCCGGCCAGTACCTGGACAAGCTGCCATTCCATGTGTGGGTGCTGTGCGGCGACTCTGAGCTGGCCGAAGGCTCGATCTGGGAGGCCGTGGACAAGGCCGGCCACTACCGGCTGGCGAACCTGACCGCGATCTGGGACATCAACCGGCTCGGCCAGCGCGGCGAGACCGAGTATGGCTGGAGCCTCGACACCTACCGCCGGCGCGTCGAGTCGTTCGGGTGTTTCCCGATCGTGATCGACGGCCACGACGTGGCGGCCGTCGACCGCGCCTTGGGCGAGGCGATCTCGAACACGGACAAGCCGACGGTGATCATCGCCAAGACGATCAAGGGCAAGGGTTTCTCCGAGATCGAGAACAAGGACGGCTGGCACGGCAGGGCGCTGCCGCCGGACATGGCCGAGCGCGCGATCAAGGAGCTGGGCGGGATTCGGAACCTGAAGGTGAAGACGCAGAAGCCCGAGCGCGGAGCAGCCCCCAAGCGGCCCGCGGCCTCAGAGCCGGTGCTGCCGACGTACAAGAAGGACGACAAGGTCCCGACCCGGAAGGCCTACGGCGACGCTCTGCTCGCGCTCGCAGCGATTCCCGAGGTGGTCGCGATGGACGGCGAGGTGTCGAACTCCACCCACGCGGATGAGTTCGCCAAGGCACACCCGGACCGCTTCTTCGAGATGTGGATCGCCGAGCAGCAGCTGGTCGCGACGGCGGTCGGCATGAGCGTGCGCGGCTACAAGCCGTTCGCATCGACGTTCGCCGCGTTCTTCTCGCGCGCCTACGACTTCATCCGCATGGCGGGCATCTCGCAGGCCAACATCCGCCTGGTGGGGTCACACGCCGGGGTGGAGATCGGCCAGGACGGTCCGTCGCAGATGGCCCTCGAAGACATTGCTTCGATGCGCGCCATCCACGGCTCGACGGTGCTCTACCCGTGCGACCCGAACCAGACCGCGAAGCTCACTCGGATCATGGCCGACCTGCCGGGCATCGTCTTCCTGCGCACGACCCGCGGCGCATACCCGACCCTCTACGGACCGAACGAGTCCTTCAAGGTCGGCGGCGCCAAGGTGCTGAGGGAGAGCGCCAAGGACAAGGTGGCGCTGATCGGCGCGGGCGTGACGCTGCACAGCTGCCTGGCCGCGGCGGATGCCCTGGCCGCCAAGAAGATTCCCGCTCGGGTCATCGACCTGTACTCGGTGAAGCCTGTCGACGTGAGGACTCTGCGCGAGGCCGCCCGCGTGACGAAGGGCAGGCTGATCGTCGTCGAGGACCACTACCCGCAGGGAGGGCTTGGCGCAGCGGTGATGGAAGCGCTGTCCGCCGACGCGCCTCCTCGCGTCGTTCATCTCGCGGTCAGAGACCTGCCGACCTCGGGCAAGCCGGAGGAGCTGATGAACGCGGCGGGCATCTCGAGCCGGCATATCGTCGCCGCGGCGACGAAGCTGGTGGCGGCGAAGTGATGGCGACAGCCTCTCCAACCAAGCCCAATCCGATCAAAGAGCTGCGGGAGATCGGACAGTCGCTGTGGCTGGACAACATTCGCCGCCAGCTCGTCTCGTCCGGTGAGCTCGCGCGCCTTCGCGACGAAGGCCTCACGGGCGTGACCTCAAACCCGACCATCTTCGAGAAGGCGGTCAGCGGCTCGACGGACTACGACGAGGCACTGGTCCAGATGGTCAAGGAGAAGAACAAGCCCGCCGACATGCTGTGGGGGCTGATGGTCGAGGACATCCAGGCCGCGGCCGACACTTTCCGCCCTGTCTACGACAGGACCAAAGGCAAGGACGGCTTCGTCAGCATCGAGGTCTCGCCCACGCTGGCCAACAACACGCGCGGAACCATCCGCATGGCGGAGGACCTGCGCGAGCGGTGCCGGCGGCCCAACGTCATGGTCAAGATCCCGGCGACCAAGGAAGGCCTGCCCGCGATCCAGGATCAGATCTCCAAGGGCCACAACATCAACGTGACACTGATCTTCTCGGTGGACCGCTACTCGGAGGTGGTCGACGCATACCTCGCGGGCCTCGAGGAGCTGCACGGCAAAGGCGGCGACCTGACGAAGGTGGCCAGCGTAGCGAGCTTCTTCGTGAGCCGCGTCGACACCAAGGTCGACAAGATGCTCGCCGAAAAGATCAGCGCCACGCCCGACCCGAGGGAGAAGCAAGCGCTGGAGCGCCTCTACGGCAAGGCGGCGATCGCCAACTCCAAGATGGCGTACGAGAGGTGGGGGCAGATGTTCAGCGGGCCGCGCTGGGAGAAGCTGCGCAAGGCCGGCGCGCGTTCTCAGCGCTGCCTGTGGGCCAGCACGTCGACCAAGGACCCGCGCTACCCCGACACGTACTACGTGGAGGAGCTCGTCGGCCCCGAAACGGTGGACACGATTCCGCCCCAGACGCTGGCCGCCTTCCGTGAGCATGGAGAGGTCCGGCGCAGCCTGGACGAGAACGTCGAGCTCGCCAGGCGTCAGCTCAAGCAGCTGGCCGAGGCGGGGATCAGCCTCGAGCAGGTGACGCATGAGCTCGAGATCGAAGGCGTCGATGCGTTCACCAAGTCGTTCGAGAGCCTGCTCGGGACGCTGACCAAAGCCTCGAGGGACATCAAGGCCGGCAAGGGCCCGCGCCAGTGGTTCAGCCTGGGTCCGCTGCAGCCGGCCGTCGACGCGCAGGTGGCCCGGCTGCAGAAGGACGACGCGCCGCGGCGACTGTGGGCGAAGGACTCGACCCTGTGGAGCGCGGAACCCACGAAGCGGCAGGAGATCCGCGACCGCCTGGGCTGGCTCGACGTGGCGGACAAGATGCTTGAGAAGTCGCAAGAGTTCGCGGCCCTGGCGAAGGACAGCCGGCAGTACACAGACGTCGTCCTGCTCGGCATGGGCGGCTCGAGCCTGTGTCCCGACGTGCTGCGCAACACGTTCGGCGTGGTCAAGGGGCATCCAAAGCTGCACGTGCTCGACACGACCGACCCGGCGACGATCCTCAGCGTTCGCTCGAGGATCAAGATCGGGACGTCGTTGTTCATCGTCGCCTCGAAGTCAGGCGAAACGACCGAGACGCTGTCTCACTTCGCGTACTTCTGGGAGCAGACGAAGGGCAAGGGCCGCCAGTTCGCGGCCATCACCGACCCCGGCACATCGCTGGAGAAGCTGGCTCGGGAGCACAACTTCCGCTGGATCTTCTCCAACCCGCCGGACATCGGCGGCCGCTACTCCGCGCTTTCGTACTTCGGGCTCGTGCCCGGCGCGCTGATGGGCGTCAACGTCGTCGAGATGCTCGAGAGGGCGATCGAGATGGAGCATTCGTGTGCGGACTCGGTGCCCGTCCAGAGCAACCCCGGCGTGTGGCTTGGCGCCGTGCTCGGCCGCCTCGCGGTTCAGGGCCGAAACAAGGTCACCTTGATCACGTCGCCGAAGGTCGCGACGTTCGGCTACTGGGTCGAGCAGCTCATCGCGGAGAGCACGGGCAAGGAGGGCAAGGGCATCGTGCCCATCGAAGGCGAGCCAGTGGGCAAGCCCGCCGTCTACGGCAACGACCGGCTGTTCGTGTACATCCGCATGGACGCCGACGCCCCGAACCGCGCCGTGCAGGCGCTCGAGCGCGCGGGACACCCGGTCGTGACCCTGACCATGCGCGACAAGCTCGACCTCGGTGGAGAGTTCTTCCGCTGGGAGGTCGCGGTCGCGATCGCCGGCGCGATCCTCGGCATCGACGCGTTCGACCAGCCCAACGTGCAGGAGTCGAAGGACAACACCAGGAAGGTGCTCGCCACCTTCAAGCAGAAGGGCAAGCTGCCGCCCGCGGAGTCCGTGGCCGCCGCCCGGGCGAAGTCCGGCGTGGCGGCGCTGCTGAAGAAGGCGAAGAAGGGCGCGTACGTCGCGGTGATGGCGTACACCGCTCGCACGCCGGGTTCGGAGGCGGCAATCGCGGCGATCCGAACCGCCATCCGGAACAAGCCGAAGTTCGCGACCACTGCGGGATACGGCCCGCGCTTCCTCCACTCGACCGGCCAGCTGCACAAGGGCGGCCCCAAGACCGGGCTGTTCCTGCAGATCGTGCAGGAGGACACAAAGGACGTGCCGATCCCCGGCCAGCCCTACAGCTTCTCCGTCCTCAAGCAGGCCCAGGCGATCGGCGACCTGCAGTCGCTCACGTCGAAACGCCTGCCCGTCCTGCGCGTGACGCTCGGGCGCAACCCGGCGGCGGGGTGGCGAGCGCTGGCGGCTGCGGTGAAGTCGGCGGTGCGGTAAATGGAGATCGGTTTCGTCGGCCTGGGCCGCATGGGCGGCAACATGTCGCTGCGCCTGCTCCAGCGCGGCCACCGCGTGATCGGGTTCGACCTTTCCCAGGCCGCCGTGCAGTCTTACGCATCGAAGGGAACGGTCCCGGCGGACGACTGGCAGGACTTCGTGAAGCGGTTCCAGGGCAAGCCACGCGTGATGTGGATCATGGTGCCGGCGGGCGACCCGACGACCCAGGCGATCAACAGGCTGATCGAGCTAGGCGACCCCGGCGACATCATCGTCGACGGCGGCAACACCAACTGGAAGATCGCCCTCGAGGACTGCTCGCGAGTCAAGGCGAAGGGCATGCACTACATGGACGCGGGCGTCTCGGGCGGGATCTGGGGTCTCGAGTTTGGCTACAGCCTGATGGTCGGCGCCGAGCCTGAGACCTACGCGCACTGCCTCCCGCTCCTGAAGGACCTGGCTCCGGATGGGGGCGGCCTGGTCCACACAGGACCCGAGGGATCGGGCCACTTCGTGAAGATGGTCCACAACGGGGTCGAGTACGGTCTGATGCAGGCCTACGCCGAGGGATTCCAGGTCATGAAGCTGTCGCGGTCGTTCCCCGGAATGGACATGCACGCGATCGCCGAGGCGTGGCGCGAAGGTAGCGTCGTCCGGTCGTGGCTGCTCGACCTGATCGCGCAGGGCCTGGCGAAGGACCCTGAGCTGAGCGGGATCAAGGGTTGGGTCGAAGACACGGGCGAGGGCAGGTGGACGGTGGAGACGGCCATCGACGAGTCGGTGCCCACGCCCGTCATAGCGGAGTCGCTGTTCGCCAGGTTCCGGAGCCGGATGGAGAACACGTTCGGCGACCGGATGCTCGCCATGATGCGCCAGCAGTTCGGCGGCCACGCGGTCGTGAAGGATGCCTCCGCGGAGAAGTGAGGGTCGAGGAGGCCGCAGCTAATCCACTAGCCCAGGGCCTGCACGATTACCGGATCGCCGACCCGGCGGTCATGGTCATCTTCGGCGCGACGGGTGATCTCAGCGGACGCAAGCTGCTGCCGGCGCTGTATAACCTCGCCAAGCAGCGCTCGCTCCCGGCCGGATTTGCCGTGGTCGGCGCGGCGATGGACGAGCTGAGCGATGACGCTTTTCGCAAGCAAGCGTCCGCCAAGATCCACGCGTTCTCACGCACGCAGCCGATCGACGATCGCGTGCTGGACGCATTTCTGTCCTCGCTGTCCTACGTGAAGGTCGACTTCAGCCGGCTCGAGGACTTCAGGGCTCTGGGCCAGAAGCTGCACGAGATCGACGACACCAACCATATCCCGGGTAACCGCATCTTCTACTGCGCGACCCCGCCGCCCACATATCAGACGATCGCCGTCCAGCTGCAGGCGGCCGGGCTCAACACGGGTGACGGCTTCCACCGCATCGTGGTCGAGAAGCCCTTCGGCACCGACCTCATGACAGCCCGCGAGCTCACGCAGACGCTGCAGAAGGTCTTCTCCGAGGACTCGGTCTATCGCATCGATCACTACCTCGGCAAGGAGACGGTGCAGAACATCCTCGCGTTTCGTTTCGCCAACTCCATCTTCGAGCCGCTGTGGAACACAAACCTCATCGACTCGGTGCAGATCACGGTCGCAGAGGAGATCGGGATCGAGAACCGGGGCGCCTACTACGACAAGGCCGGCGCGCTGCGCGACATCATCCAGAACCACGGGCTGCAGCTGGTGGCTCTGACGGCGATGGAGCCGCCGTTGGCGTTCGAGGCCACAGCCGTACGCGATGAGAAGGTCAAGGTGCTGCGCGCCATCCGGCCGCTGATCGGTGAGGACATCGAGCAGTCGACGGTGCGAGGCCAGTACACGGGAGGGTGGGTGCTGGGGCAGGAGGTGCCCGGCTACCGCGAGGAGAAGAACGTCGCATCTGATTCACCGACCGAGACGTTTGCGGCCCTCCGCCTGTTCGTCGACAACTGGCGATGGGCCGGCGTTCCCTTTTACATCCGTGCGGGCAAGCGGCTGCCGAAGCGCGTCACCGAGATCCGGATCCAGTTCAAGCGTCCGCCGCACCTGACGTTCGGCCGCGAGGCGATGAAGGAGGTCGACCCCAACGCGATCACGTTGCGCATCCAGCCCGAGGAGGGCATCTCGCTGAAGTTCGGCGCCAAGGTGCCGAGCGCGGGCCTGCGGATCCGCAGCGTGACGATGGATTTCCAGTACATGACCTCGTTCCTGGTCGAAGCGCCCGAGGCATACGAGCGCCTGCTGCTCGACTGCATGATCGGGGACCCGACCCTGTTCACGCGGGCCGACGAGGTCGAGGCCGCGTGGACGCTGATCGACCCCATCGAGAACGCGTGGCGAAACGGCAGGCCGCCGCTCCAGACGTACCCGGCGGGGACATGGGGACCGGACGGGGCGGCCAAGCTCCTCCAGGCCGACGGCCGGGAATGGCACCGGCCGTGAGCACGGTCCAGCAATCACCTCCAAGCTGGCATGGCGAGGACGTGACCATCGCCGACGTGCTCGACGCTCTCAGCCAGATCCGCTCCCAGCTCGCGCGTGCGGAGGTCGGAGACGGCGAGCATCTGCATCCGCGCAACTGCGTCATGACCTTGATCAGTGTGGCGCCCACCGAGCGCCACGAGGAGGTGGCGAAGCGGACCACGCAGACAATCGCGATGGAGCACCCGGCCCAGGCGATCGTGATCCGCGAGCAGCCGCCCGTCGCCAATCGCCGGCTCGACGCCTGGATCACAAGAGAAGACCGACGTCCGATATGCGGGTTTGAGTGCGAGCTGATCACGCTGCACGTGTTCGGCCAGGCGGCCGATCACCTCGCGCCGCTGGTCGACCCCCTGCTCGTCAGCGGGGTCCCGACGTACCTGTGGTGGTTGGGCACGCCCCCGTTTGGGAAGCCCGACATCGTTGACGCTCTACGGATCTGCGACGGGCTGGTGGTCGATTCGGCCCAGTTCGCGGAGCCGTATCGCTCCTTCCAGCGCCTGTCGGGCATGCTGAAGGTTGCCCATCACCGCATGGGCCTCGCCGACTTCCAGTGGTCGCGCCTGCGCCCATGGCGCGAGACGATCGCGCAGTTCTTCGCGCCGGTCGAGCGGCGACCATTCTTGAACGGCATCTCAGAGCTTGGTGTCGACTACGCCGGCGAGGGTCGCGGCAACCGGATCGGCGCAGCGCTGCTGACCGGGTGGTTCGCCTCCGCTCTGGGCTGGAAGCTGCGCCGGGCCACAGCGGGTGCCGGCGGCGTGGTCGTCGCCATGTACGACGCGGGAGGGCGCTCGGTCGAGGTCGACTTCAGATCCGTCGCCCAGACGGGCCGCGCCGAGGGCGAGGTCAACGCCATCCGCATCGCCGGGTCTGCCCACGGCACCACGTTCCGGCTCACGGTGATGCACGATCCGCCGCGCAGGCAGACGCCGGCCAGCGCCGCTCAAGATTGGGAGCGCCGCCGCGGCAACACGGGGCGTGTGCTGCTCACCTTGATCGAGATCGGGGAGCACGAACCCCTCCGCCACGTGCAGCAGCTCGAGGCCGAAGACGACGCGGCCCTGCTGCTCGACCTGCTCTCCACCGGCACGCACGACGAGGTCTTCAACCGATCCCTTGCCGCCGCCGCCGAGCTGACGGGCAAGTTCTAGGCTTGGCTGAGTTCGTCGTTCTGGCGACGGCCGAGGAGGTGGCGGAGGCGGCTGCGGCCGAGATCGCCGAAGCCCTGCGTGGCGGTGCGCGCACGGTGGTCCTCACCGGCGGCACCTCGCCCACGCGCTGCTACGAGCTGCTCTCCGAGCTCGACGCGCCATGGGGCCGCGTCTCCGTGCTTTTCGGCGACGAGCGGTGCGTGCCGCCGCTCGACCCGGAGAGCAACTACAGGCTGGCCAAAGAAAGCCTGCTCGACCGCGTGAACCCGGCGACCGTCTACCGCATCCCCGCCGAGCTTGGGCCGGACGAAGGCGCGGACCTGTACGCCGAGGTCGTGGCGGACACCGCGCCGTTCGACGTCGTGCTGCTCGGAGTGGGGGAGGACGGCCACGTCAACTCGCTCTTCCCCGGCCACAAGGCGTTGCAGGCCAAAGGACTGACGGCCGGCATCCACGACTCGCCCAAACCGCCTCCGCAGAGAGTCACGATGACGCTCGAAGCGATTCGCGACGCGCGCCAGTTGATCATCATCGCGACCGGTTCGGGCAAGGCGCAGGCCGTGGCCCTGGCAAGGCGCGGCGAGACGCCATCGGGGATGATTGCTGACGCACGATGGCTGATCGACCGGGCCGCCGCCGGATTGAAATAGTCCCCTCGATCCTGTCGGCCGATTCCGGTCGGCTGGCGGAGCAGGTGCACGAGGCGGAGGTGGCGGGCGCGGACCGGATCCAGGTCGACGTCATGGACGGCCACTTCGTGCCGAACCTCACCTTCGGCCCGGGCGTCGTCGAGGCTGTGCGCAAGGCCACGTCGCTCCCGATCGAGGCGCACCTCATGGTGGAGCGACCGGAGGTCTTTCTCGAGGCGTTCGCAAAGGCGGGAGCGACCTTGATCGAAGTGCAGGTGGAAGCGACGAGCTCTCTCTACCGGACGGTGCAGACCATCCACGAGCTGGGGGCAAAAGCTGGTGTGGCCATCAACCCCGCCACGCCGGTCGAGGACCTCCGCGAGATCCTGCCGTACATCGACCTGGTCAACGTGATGACCGTCGAGCCCGGGTTCGGCGGCCAGAAGTTCATCGCGCGGTCGCCGGAGAAGATCAAACGTCTGCGCGAGCTGTCGAGCGACATCGAGATCGAGGTCGATGGTGGCATCGACGCGCGCACCGCTCCCTTGGTCGTGGCGGTGGGCGCGTCGGTTCTGGTTGCCGGCAACTCCGTCTACGGCTTCAAGGGTGGGGTGGCCGCCGGCATCAAGGCGATCCGCGACGCAGTTGACTGACGAGCTCAAGAAGGCAGCTGCCGAGAAGGCGTTGGATCTGGTCCAGGACGGGATGCTGGTGGGCCTGGGCAGCGGCACCACGGCGCGCTACTTCACCGAGGGGCTGGGGCGCCGGGTCGCTTCCGGAATGAAGGTGATGGGCGTCCCGACCTCGCGCGAGACTGCCGAGCTGGCTGCCGAGCTCGGCATCCCGATCGTGACCGAGCTCGTCGGCCAGATCGATCTCTCGGTGGATGGCGCCGACGAGGTCGACCCCGCGCTGGACCTGATCAAGGGGCGGGGCGGAGCGCTCTTCCGCGAGAAGCTCGTCGCCGCGGCCTCGAAACGGTTCGTCGTGGTCGTCGACGAGTCCAAGCTGGTCAAGCAGCTCGGCGTCGGGGTCTTGCCGGTCGAGGTTCTGCCCTTCCTGTGGCGCTCGACGGCCGAGCGGCTGGCGGCGCCGGGCGTGAGCCTGGTCGTGCGAGGTGGGGAGGAGACGCCCTACATCACCGACAACGGCAACCTGATCCTCGACCTGACAGTGGAAGGCGGGATCAAGAAGCCGGCCGAGTTCGGGGATGAGCTCAAAAAGGTGATCGGCGTGGTCGAGCACGGGCTGTTCGTGGGGATGACGGACACGGTGATCGTTGCCGGATCCGACGGTCCCAGGGCGCTCGGGAGGTCGGGTAGCCGCTAGCCCGACCAGGCTCGTGGCTGCAACCGATTGGCTAGTTGCGGCATCTCACAGGCAGCAAGATGTTGGGAGTCCTGATGGAAGAGCGGCCAATGAACCTCGCGCGCGCGGTCGAGGGAAACGCTGAATCGTTCGCCCGCCTGATCGAGCCGATGCTCGACTCCGCCTACCGCCTGGCGGCGGTCATGCTCAATGATCGGCCGGCGGCGGAGGATGCGGTCCAGGAGGCTTCGATCAAGGCGTGGCGAAAGATCCGCCAGCTGCGGGGGGACGCCACCTCGCTGAGGCCGTGGTTCCTGGCCATCGTGGCGAACGAGTGCCGGATGTCCCGTCGCACTCGATGGTGGTCGGTGCTCAAGCTCGGCGACCAGATGCCTCCGGGCCGCCAGGACGCGGAGAGCTACACCGATTTGCATAGCGCTCTGCTTCGACTCTCTCCCGATGAACGTCTGCCGCTGATCCTGCACTTCTACCTTGATCTTCCCCTCGACGAGCTGGCAAAGACCCTGGGCACGTCGCAGTCCGCGGCCAAATCGCGTGTCTACCGCGCCGCCAAGCGCCTGCGCGCGGACCTGACCCAGGAGGACGTGATCTGATGAGTGACGAGAATTTTCGCCGCGAGCTGAACTCCGTCTTCGACGAGGTCAGCGGCACACCAGACCCTGCGCTGCGCGAGCGCGTGCGAGGCGCGATCGGCAACGCCCCCGAGGCGCGAGGCACGTACTGGATTGCCGGCGTGGCCGCGGCGGTGATCGCCGTCCTGGTCGTGGGCGTGCTCGTCGTCGCCGGACCGTTGAAGCGTCCAAGCTCGACCGCGGGCGGCGGAGGAGTTCACGCGACGCCTTCGGCGGCGCCGTCTCCCACCGCGAGCCCGACTCCCTCGGACACAGCGACTCCGTCGCAGCTGCCTGCCTTCACATGCGCGAGCCAGGACTTCGTTTTCAAGCAGACATCGCCCCCGCAGCCGACGCCACCGGTCGCCTACATCAGCTCCCTGCGCGCCGGGACCCATGGAACGTACGACCGCGTCACGATCGAGTTCGGCAACGGCGTGCCACACGACGTGCAGGTCAGCGGGCCCAACGCCGGCACGACGTTCACCCTGTCGCCCAGCGGCATGCAGGTGACGCTGAAGGGCGACCACGGGATCCTGGTGATCATCCACGGCGCTGACCTGCACACGGCGTACTCAGGGTCGACCGACATCGTCGCTGGATACCCAACGGTGGCGGAGGTCCGTCGTGTCGAGGACTTCGAGGGCGTGGTCCAGGTTGGCCTGGGGGTCAACGGTGCGGGCTGCTACCGGGCCTTCTGGCTGACCGGTCCCGACCGATTGGTGATCGACGTCCAGGCCGCGTAGCTCGAGCGCGCGCCGCCCCAGCCAGGCGACTCCACGGTTATTGACACAATTCACGTGGAGCGGTCGCACGGTCGACCGCGCGCTTGGTCAGGTCAGCCCTGGAGAAGCGCGCGCCGCCCGAGCCAGGCGACTCCACGGTTATTGGCACAATTCACGTGGAGCGGTCGCCTAGCTCGGTCGAGGGCGCGGCACTGGAAATGCCGTAGGCCCGCAAGGGCCTCGAGGGTTCAAATCCCTCCCGCTCCGCCATGTCATGTCTCAGGACATAACGGAAGCCTGTCTCACGACATCGCGGAAGAGTGTACGGCCACCCATACGCTGGTAATCCCGAGTCGGATCCAGTGTCAGCTCGCGCAGCAGTGACCCTTCGATGGTGACGACGCGAACGTGGTCTCCGGCGATGAGCAAACGGATCGGACGGTTCTTGTAAGCGCAGCCCACGCCGATGTGGTGCAGGCGGCCGAGGTAGCGCAGGGTAACCCGACCAAAACGGTCGACCCTGTCCTTGCGGACTCGGAAGTGTGTTGGAGTTTCGACCGGGTCTGGTTTGGCTTTGAGACGCGCGCTGAAGGCGACAAGGGGGGTGCGGCCGTCGAGGGCCCGATGCGGACGCTGCTGGTTGTAATAAACGCGAAATGTATCGAGCTGGAGCTGCAGGACCGGCAAGGATTGGGCGGACGTCTGCTTCGCGAGAAAGCGTTTGAGAGTCTGGTGAAAGCGCTCGACTTTGCCACACGTCTGAGGGTGGTAGGGAGTCGAGTGAATGCAGCGAACCCCAAGCCGTTCCAGAGCGGCTTCGAGGACCACCTTGCCCCTGCGGGACTTGCCGCTGAAGACTGCCGCGTTGTCGCACAGCAACGAAGCCGGCAAACCGTGGAGCTCGGTCGCTGAACTGAAGATGTCGTGGGCGTCACCAGCCTTAAGAGTCCTTAGGGCAGTAGAAGCCAAGATCATTCGGGAGTGGTCGTCGATCAGGTTGAAGATCTCGACATCGCTGCCGTCGGCAAGCTGCCAGTGGGTGCTGTCGGCTTGCCACATCTCGTTGGGCAGCTGGGCCTCGAAGCGCTTGAAGGAGGATCGGGGTCGCTTCTGCGGTTCCGGGGTGATTAAGCCATGGCGGCTGAGGATTCGCCAGATCGTGGCCACAGATGGGACCTTCTCGACGCGTCCGGCCAGGTGGTGAGCAATGGAGTGGGCGCCGGCATCATGGCCGGCAGCCAACAGCTGGCGGCGCAGTTCAAGAACAGCGGCCTCGACGTGCGGCCGGACCTGGTGGGGGCAAGAGTGGGGGCGCCGGGAGCGAGGTTCTAGGGCGGGGTAGCCTCCCTCACGGAAGCGCCGGACGAGCTCGTAAATCCAGCTCTGTGAGATCCCGTGGGTCCGGGCAAGCTCGATTGGGCTCCTGCCCTCGAGGACGACAGCGTCGACCATATAGCGCCCCAAGGCCATCGCCAACCACCTCCGTCTTGGTGGCTTCCACTATGTCCTGAGACATGCGAACCCCTGACCCTTCCACTATGTAGTGAAACCAGACACC